>JAAFJZ010000083.1 GCA_013298205.1 Cytophagales bacterium | reverse complement strand
AGGTAAAAATTTCTTTTGCGATTTAGCTTACATGAGAAAAGCGTACAATCGAGGCTATACTCCTTATACTTTAAATCCTGAAAGTTCGATTCCAAATTTAGGCAATCCGCCTTTTGTGAACACAAATTATGTTTTTAGCAATTTATTATTAACTTTAGGCTTTAGTTTTTGAAATATGCTTAGGAAAGTTAGTACGTTTTTAATAATTATTATATTTTTTACTAGTGCAAGCACAATTCCAAATCGTTTTGGGATGAATGGTTTGGCATTGGGCTCTTCAGCACCCGACTTTAATTTAACGGACTTAAATGGACATTCTGTCAGTTTAAGTTCTCATAAAGGCAAAATAATACTTGTAGACTTTTGGGCATCTTGGTGTGGACCCTGTAGAGAAATGAATGAGGATATGCTAGATGTTTATCCTAAATATCACCCACTAGGATTTGAAATTGTATCTATTTCACTTGATAAAAAGAAAGAAAAACTTTTGGAGGCAATTGAGGAAATTCAAATTCCTTGGAAATTGCATTTATCGGATTGGAAAGAATGGGAATCGCCAATTGTAAAAACATATCAAGTAGATGCTTTGCCAACTTCGTATTTGTTAAATGAAAATGGGTCTATTATTGCCATAAACCCTGCAGTTTATGATATTGAAAAGTTATTGAAAAAATATTTACTCAATACTTCTCGAGCGTTCCCATTAAGTTCATCAAACTACATATATTTTTCAAAATCGAGTGCTTACCAAATCAAGACAATGGATGATAAAGAAGTTTTTAAAGGAAAAGATTCATTTATTAATTTAGAGAAGTTTGAGGTTGGCAACTATAACCTATTTTATGATGGGAAAGTGGATGCAATTAAAAAAACTAAGCCAAAATATATTCTTGAAAATATAAGAATGACCGATGAAAATCATGTGTTTTTTACAATTGAATCAGATTTTGAAGTCTTCTCTTCTAGTGGACTTGTAATTAAAAGGGGAAAAGGTATCTCAATAAACTTGAAAGATTTGCCTAAAGGAGATTATTATGTTTCTGTTAATGACTATGTAACTAAAGTATCAAAATAGATTTTTGTAGTTAGGTAAATTTTTGTTAGTTTTTTGTTTCGTTTATTAAGTTTTAAATTCCAATTCAATATCAAAATTTCAAGTTTTCTTTAAAATCAAACCTGCTTTGTTATGAATTTAGTCAGTATTTTTTTTAATTAATTACTATATCGGGTTTGTAATGAATTAATTTTAATATTTTTACTTTAAAAAATATTTAATACATAAAACTTAAAAAAGTAAATTAATATTTTGTTTAAGTTTTATTTAATTGAAAATACTTTATTTTTATTTTAAAATTTTAAATTTTTCGGAATAATATTTTTTTTGTTAAACAAAATAAATATTATTGCATTATGATTATAAAAACTTCTTTTATTCGATTGCATATTTGTTGTTGCACAAGCGGTAACTAATTTCATTTGTCTTATACATAAAGACAATCAAAGCAAATCTCTATTTATAAATCTATCAAACTATTTCATTTACCTATATCATGAAAATAAAACACATTATTATATATTCAAGAACATCTATTTACTTCATATTTATACTTATTATTTCAATTCAAAATCTATCAGCTCAAAATAATCTTGTAGAAATATCAGGTCAAATTAAAGACATTCAAACCAAAGAAACTCTTATTGGAGTAACTTTGGTAGTAAAAGGAACGTCCAACGGTGCAGCCACTGATGCTGATGGTAAATTTAAAATACGTACAAAACTATCTTACCCTTTCACTTTGGTCGTTTCTTATGTTGGATATGAAACACAAGAATATATAATTAAAGATCCAAATCAAGAAATAAGGATTAACCTTAGCTCACAGAATGTACAATTAAATGATGTGGTAGTTACAGCATCAAGAGTAGAAGAAAGGATTATGCAATCCCCAGTTTCGATTGAAAAATTGGACATAAAAACCCTCAGAGAATCGCCCTCAGCTTCTTTTTACGATGCGTTGGAAAATGTAAAAGGTGTGCAAATGACTCAAGCCAGTCTTACTTTTAAAGTTCCTAATACCCGAGGATTCAACGCGCCAAATAATTTTCGGTTTATGCAATTGGTAGATGGAGTGGATATGCAAGCTGCTACTTTGGGCGTACCTCTTGGCAATACTATAGGACCTACAGAATTAGATATAGAAACGGTAGAAATTACACCTGGAGCGGCTTCAGCTCTTTATGGAATGAATGCAATAAATGGTATGGCAAATATGTTTACCAAAAATCCATTCAGATACCAAGGCTTGAGTATTTACCAAAAAGTTGGCGCAAATCACGTTGATGGAAAAGATCGCCCTTTTAGTATTTTGTCTGAAACGGCTGTAAGAATGGCTAAGGTTTTAAATGAAAAATTGGCTTTCAAACTCAATATGAGCTATATGAGAGGAACAGATTGGGTTTCGTCAAATCCTACAGACCAAAATGCATATAGTTTATCAAATCCTAGATTCCCTCAATTTCAGTCGGGAGCAAATAATGTAGCTTATGATGCTTGGAATAAATACGGAGATGAAAATAATAATAATATTCCTGTTTCTGTATTATACAATGGGAAAAATCAGACTTTCAATGTACGAAGAACAGGTTTTTGGGAGAAAGATTTAACGGAGGCGGTAGTTTCTAACCTTAAATTTGATGGTTCGATTCATTACAAGCTAAAAGAAAATTTAGAACTTTCTTATACTTATAGAGTAGGAGTGATGGATGGAACTTTTCAAAGAGGAAATAAAATAAGACTTAATGGTACAAATGTGCAGATTCATAAGTTGGAATTAAAATCAAAATATTTTACTTTTAATAATTATATTTCTTTAGAAAATACAGGGAATTCATATAATTTAAAAGCGCTAGCTGACAACTTAGATTTAACAAGTTCATCTAATTCCACATGGGGGGCAGATTACAAAACTACTTTACAAAATGCGCTAAATAATGGCACAAATTTGAACACAGCCAATCTTTTGGCTAGAGATTTTGCAGATAGAAACAGATTTCAGCCTGGCTCTGAGACTTTTGACGAAATGAAAAATAAGATTATTAGTATAAACAATTGGGATCATGCGAGCAACGTAGCGGGTGCACCCGCTACGGGAGGAGCTGCTTTAATACAAAATAGCCGTATGTACCATAGCGAATTTCAATACGATTTTACCCACCTTACCAAGAAATATGTAGATATTTTGGTTGGGGCAGATGCTAGAATGTATGAAGTAATTCCTGATGGCAACAACTTTGTGGATTTTTCTCGCCCTATAGCTGATAGAAATAAACCAGGCGGAAACAATGTCTATTATAGCAAAGTGGGGGCTTTTGTGCAAGCTACCAAAAGAATATTAAATGACAGATTAAAATTCGTTGCGTCATTTAGATACGATAAAAACTTTGAGTTTGAAGGCAAATTTAATCCAAGGCTTGCCGTTGTTTACACCCCCTCACAAAACCATAGTTTTAGGTTCTCTCTTCAAAATGGGTTTAGGTTTCCCGCTCTTTTTGAAGCTCTTTCTTATGTAAATAACGGCAATGTAAGAAGAGTAGGAGGTTTGACAAGAATCAATGAAGGTTTAGGTTACTTGGATAATTCATATACTTTGGCTTCTGTAAACGATTTTAACAACGCTGTTAATACAGAAATTGCAAATGGGATTTCACAAAATCAGGCAGCATTAAATCAAGTAGGTAAATTAGTAAAATCTAATCTTGGAGCCACTCAACCTGAAGAAATCAGGTCTATAGAATTGGGATATAAAGCTATCTTATTTGCTAATAGTTTTGTAATAGATTTTGACACTTATCTTAATCAATATTCAGGTTTTTTAGGTCAAGTAGAAGTTTCTGTTCCAAATGCAGCTATAACAGGAAGTGATGCTGCGACTTTAGCCATGCTCAATAGAAACACACAAACTCGCTACAGGGTATTTACAAATGCTAAAAACACTTATTATAATTATGGAAGTGGCTTGAGATTAAGCTACCATTTTCAGCCCAAATGGAACATATCAGGAAATTTGAATTATAACGATTTGGTTAATAATAGTACTCCTGATGTGTTTGTAACAGGGTTTAATACCCCAAGGTTTTCAACCAATCTTTCATTTGGAAATAAAGAAATCATAAAAAACTTAGGCTTTAATGTGGTTTGGAGATGGCAAGATTCCTTTTTGTGGGAAAGTCCGCTAGCAAATGGTATCGTGCCAAGTTTTTGGACTTTAGATGCCCAAATTACCTATAAAGTGCCTAGTTTATTAGCTACTGCCAAATTAGGTGCTTCTAATTTACTTAACAATCGTTACATACAGTATGCTGCAGGCCCAACAATAGGAGGTTTATATTATTTAGCCATTACTTTTGATGGTATTTTTAGTGACGAAAATAAAAAAATGAAAGATTAGAAACTTTTAAATAATTTTATGAGATTAGTTATGATGACCAAATTTAAAATTATCAATATTTAAATTTTAAGTATTTATACTCAATTATTTGAAATTTATAAAAATTTTATTCCGTAATAAATAAATTAAAGTTCCCAAGATTGCGTGTTTTAATAATTAGTATTTACTTTGCATTTGATTAAAAAGTCTATTTTTATTTTAAAACTAAAACTTATTTCTAAAGTCTACAAGTTTGCTGAATATTGATAAAAATAACGTACTGAATAAATTTTATATTAACATTTTTAAGAATGTATATTTTAAAATATACTCATTTCATTTTCATCATTGATATGAAAATTTTTTTAACCAAATACATATTCGAGTTCAAGAATTTAGCTCACCCAATAAGCAAATTGAAGGCAGCTTTTCTGAACTGCTTAGATTTAAAATGACAATTTTGGTTGCAATCATTATTGGAATTTCATACTTTGAGCTATCTTTATTGTATTTTAATAAGAATGAATTTAAGCTAGCTGTTTTAGACTTTATTGGTTTTTTTTGTGTATTTGTAGGTATTTGTTTAATTAAAAAACTAAACAAAGTAGATCCATTTATTAATATTTGCTTACTTATTTCTAGTTTAATCCTTCATTTAAAAATAAGTTTTACTGGAGGAATTCAAAGCATTCAATTTCAATTTTTATTGCTAATTCCTTTAATATCTATAGTATGATCTACTTGGAAAGCTTCCTTGTTTTGGATTTTGGTTACTATTTCGCAATACTTTTATTTTTTTTGGCTATTTAATAATAATTCAGATCTTTTTTCTGATAAAACATTCTGGGATGATATTATTTTCTTTAACACCTATATTATTAATATTTTCATAATATTTACTTTTATATATTCTTACAAAAAAATTATTGAGCTTTCTGATCTAAAATTAAATGAGAAAAACAATGATTTATCTTTGTTATTAAATACAGAAGAGCAAAATAAAGAAGAAATGAGTTTGTTGCTTGATATGATTACTGAACAAAACTCAAAACTGGAACAAAAGAAAAATGAACTTTCAGAACTGAATCAAAAAATTGTTGCTTATAATGATGAAATAATAGTTTTGGCTAAACTAGATTCTTTAAAATCAGGCAATTTGAAAGAATCTATTGAAATTATTACCCAATCTGTTTGTGAATCTATTAATTGCTCAAGAACAAGTATCTGGTTTTATAATGAAAACAAAACGATAGTTGAATGTTTAGATTTATATTCAAAACATACAAAATCTCATGAAATTGTTCTTGACTTTCATGTAAACGAATTTAAAGAATATTATAATAAATTTAATGCAGAAGATATTATTATCAATAATGATGTTTATAATAATGATATTTCAAAAGTTTTTTTAAATGATTATTTTATTCCAAATCAAATTTTTTCTCATATTGATGTTCCTATTTTTGTATATGGAGAATTATTAGGCATTCTTTCTTGTGAAAACCAGTTTGAAATAAAAGAATGGAAACAAGAAGATGTTAATTTTTTGCGTTCTGTTTCAGAATTAATTGCTTTAGCTTATGTTTCCAATAAATATAAAATAGCAGAAGAAACTATTATAAAACAAAATATTGAAATTGAAGCAATAAACAAAGGATTAGAAGAAAGAATTCAGGCTAGAACTTCAAAATTAATTGAAAAAAACGCTCAGCTTTCAGAATTTGCTTTTTTACATGCTCACGTTTTAAGAGCTCCAATTTGTAGAATCATAGGCTTAGGTAATTTACTTGATTATGGTACAGAAATTAACGAAATTGAGAAAAAAGATATTTATTCAAGAATTATCAATAGTACAAAGGAGTTGGAAATGAATTTAAAAGATATTTCTAGCAAATTGTAAGATAATATTATTTTATTTTTTTTCGTTTTTTAATGAGTCTTTAATCTCCTTTTAATTTTCTTTTAATTTCTTGCCATTAATCATAAATTACATTTGCAAATAAATTAATGTGCAAAATTTTATATGCCTTAATCCTATTTCGGTAAAATTAAATAAACAACGATAAATTTCTATTACATGAAGACGAAAATTACATCTATAAGAAAACAAGTGTTAATATTATTGATTACTTTGTTGTGCATATCAAGTTGTGCAAAAAAAGAAGAAAAAGAAAAGGAAGATATTTTTGAAGTAACGAGTCCCTTGCTAAAAGACACTATGCTCACAAGAGAGTATGTATGCCAGATAAAAGCTATCCAACATATTGAGCTTAGGGCTTTGGATAGAGGTTATTTACAAGAAATTTTGGTTGATGAAGGCAATTTGGTAAAAAAAGGACAGCTCATGTTCAGAATCTTGCCATTAAAATACAAAGCTGTGCAAGAAAAAGCCCAAGCGGAAGCCAATTATGCTGAAATTGAATACAGAAACTCAAAATCATTGGCTGATAGCAATGTAATTTCACCTAATCAATTGGCCTTGGTGAAAGCAAAATTAGAAATGGCAAAAGCAGAATTGTCTTTAGCAGATGTATATATGGGTTTTACCCAAATTAGGGCTCCATTTGGTGGTTTGATGGATCGATTTCAAGTACGGTTGGGAAGTCTTTTGGAAGAAGGAGATTTGCTCACCACTTTATCTGATATAAGCCAATTATGGGTTTATTTTAATGTGCCCGAGGCCGAATACTTAGATTATAAACAAGCCCCAAAAGGAAACAATCTATTGAAAATAAAATTAAGAATGGCAAATGATCAAATTTTCGAATATGATGGAGAAGTGAAAACCATTGAAGCTGATTTTAATAATATGACAGGTAGCATTGCTTTTAGGGCTACATTTCCTAATCCTGATAGACTTTTGAGACATGGCGAAACGGGAAACGTAATCGTAACTGTGCCACTAAAAAAAGCATTGTTAATCCCTCAAAAAGCTACTTATGAAGTTTTAGACCAAAAGTTTGTATATGTTGTAGATAAAGACAACACACTTAGAGCGAGGCGTATCATCATAAGTGCCGAAATGCCCGATATTTATGTGGTAAAAGAAGGAATTCTAGAAACCGATAAAATACTTTTGGAAGGTTTGCGAAAAGTGCGAGATAAGCAGAAAATAGCTTATGAATTCAAAGACCCTAAACAGGCTATCGCTGCATTAAAACTTCATGCAGAGTAAGTAATCATATTGTTGAAAATCTAAAAGACTTATTATGTTTCAGAAATTTATACGCAGACCAGCGCTTGCCATTGTAATCTCACTATTCATTGTTTTTGTGGGAACTTTGTCTATTTTGACTTTACCCAAATCTCAATTCCCATCTATTGCACCGCCACAGGTAATTGTAAAGCTTTCTTTCCCTGGTGCAAGTGGAAAAGTGTTGGTAAATTCATCGCTTATCGCATTGGAGCAATCTATAAATGGAGTGCAGGGTATGAAATATATGTTTTCTACAGCCGCAAGCTCGGGAGACGCCAATATTCAGATTATTTTTAACCTAGGCACAGATCCCAATCAAGCCTTGGTAAACGTAACCAATCGTGTACTTGCTGTAAAAAGTATGCTGCCCGAACAGGTACAATTGGCTGGCATTGTTGTGCAACCCATACAGCCAAGTATGCTTATGTACATCAACCTATATAGCAAAGATACAGCCAATGCCAATATGAAGTTTATCTTCAATTATGCATTCATTAATATGTTGCCTGAAATCCAAAGGATAAATGGTGTAGCACTGGCACAAATTATTGGTAGTAGGCAATATGCCATGAGGGTTTGGTTAAATCCTGACCGTATGCGTGCATACAACATCAACGCAGATGAAGTTACCAAAGCTCTTTTTGAACAAAGTATTATAGCTACACCGGGCAGGCTGGGGCGAGCTGATAGCAAACGTTCTGAATCTATCGAATATGTAATGACTTATACCGATCGTTACAGCACGCCAGAGCAATACAAGCAAGTAATTATCAGAGCCAATTCAAAGGGTGAACTCATTAGGTTAAAAGATATTGCAGAAGTAGAGTTAGGAAGCACTAGTTACGATATTTACTCCAAAAAAGATGACTATCCTTCTGCCGCCATTTTATTGAACCAAACTTACGGAAGTAATGCCACTGAAGTAATCGCAAATGTGAGGGAGAAACTTGAAGAAATGAAAAAAGATTTCCCTCCCGGAATGGAGTATGATATAGACTATGATGTTTCTAATTTCTTAGATGCTTCTATTGATGAAGTAATTCATACACTAAGAGATGCTTTTATTTTGGTGGCATTGGTGGTTTTTATTTTTCTAGGCGATTGGCGTTCTACCTTGATTCCTACTTTGGCTGTTCCTGTTTCACTCATTGGCGCATTTTTTGTCATGCAAGCATTTGGTTTAACAATAAACTTAATTACCTTATTTGCCCTAGTTTTGGCAATTGGAATTGTGGTAGATGATGCAATTGTAATAGTAGAA
>JAAFJZ010000084.1 GCA_013298205.1 Cytophagales bacterium | reverse complement strand
ATGAATTGTTTTTTTTTACCTTCACTAATCTCATAAACCCCTATTCTCATGGCAATTGTTTTAGGATTTTTTTTCGCCTCAAATAAAGCTTCTTTTAGCTTTTTTCTTTCATTTGAAAGTGGTGCATAGCTTAAAGTTGGTTCATTGTAAGGCAAAGGAATTTGGAAAGTACCACTCATTTTTTAACGATTTAATTTACTAAACAAAAAAATGTATTGACTTTGTTATTGATGTTTACGAATGATGGGTTCATATCCCGATTTTCGCAAGCGATCTGCGTATGCATTAGGTATTTCTTCATTTTCGTAATCACCTACAACAACTCTATAAAATTTCACACTTTTACCCCTAAACACCAATCCAACTACTTGTATATAGACCGAATCGATTTCAAGCTTTACCAAAGATTCACAAAGTTCTCTTAAATGTGCAGATTTAACATAAGCCCCGACTTGATTTCCAAATCCTTTTGGAGTTTTAATGTTTCCAAACATATCATACGTTTTGCGAGCTGCATATTGATTGGAGTCAATAATTAAATCTTCCACTTTAGGTTTAGGTTGCTTAACAAGGTAATCGAATTTATATTGATCATTTCCTATTTTCTGAGACTCAACAATTAAAGAATAATCTTTATTTGGCAAATTTTCTAATGTAACATTTCCATTTTCTTTTGGTTTGATTGTTTTTTGGATTTGTTTGTTTTCATCTACAACGTGAACTAAAATCTTGTCATTATCAGTAATATTTCTGCCAAGTGAAACTTTTCCTTTTGCTTGAATGTTTGTTTTAGCTACTTTAGGTGTTGCTAAAACAGCAGGAGCTTTATAAATATATTCTTTTTGAGTTTTGGTGTCAAAGTTTACTACACTATATTTTAAAGATGCCCCTTCTTTGTTATTAGGTATATCATATACAATATCATAATTTTCATCTTTCAATTTATCAAATCTAAAACTTCCATCTTTAGCTGGACGCACAACTTGAGCCATTTTATCTTCTTTATTTATAAGCAGTACCCTAGCTTTTGTATTCGAAATAGGATTTCCCGATTCTGAAAGTAACTTGCCTTGAAATGTAACTCCATTATTTTGGGGCTCTTGTTTTCTAAATTCGTATTTCTCGTTTCCTTTTTCACCATTATCTTGGTATTCTACATCTGGTTGAGGATCCAAGAAACTATAATTAAACTTAGTGTCTTTGGTACCATTTACTCTTTTGATTACGACAGTATATTGACTGTTACCTAAATTAGTAAATTTAAATTGTCCGTCTTCGTTTGGAATTACTACATCAACGATTTTCTTATTTTTATCTTTTAAAATAATATGAAAATCGGAAGTTACAGAGTTAGAATCAAGAATATTTAATTGCCCATAAATATGTTGTAACTTTGGAGTAAGTTTAATTTCATGTTGCGTTCCTTCTCTAAGTTGTACTGTGAAATTTCCTTCACGATTAAGCAATCTTGGCTTATTTACATCCTCATCTTCGTCTAAAAGGACTATATCATCATTAAATCTAACTTTAGGTTTGTAGTCAAATAAAATTCTAATATCTGCATTTCTAATCTTTCGGTTATATTTATCAAGTGTAAACTGGTAGGAATTTACATTCAATCTTTTGAAAACAAAATATTGGGTTTGATCAGCTGAAATGCTTGTAATCACATTTTTCCCCGAACTATCTCTTATTTGTATGGTGAGAGGTTTGTCGCTTCTGAATTTTTCTTTTTTATAATTTACATTCCCTTCAATTGTGATGGTATAGTCTGTTAAAATTGTATCTTTATTGATAGCTGCAAGTAAATGGTAAGTTTTCTTAAATATACGCATAGTTACACCCGCTGAAATCGTGTGGGCTTCCATATTTATATTCGTAGCATTAGGATATGCTTTGAAAAGCAAAGGCAGTTTTTCTCCTAATAAATAATTAAACTCATATTGAGCAAAAAGAGTAAATTTATCATTAATTCTCAAATCAAAACCAGCACCCAAGCCTGCACCAATACTTGGGGCTACCAAATTCATGTCATTTTCTTTGTAAATAACTTCAGTTACATTGAGGTTGTTGCTTTGCCCTGTGGAAGGCACATTTACAAATCTTTCATTTTTATCCCGGTTTATATTAATAAAAAGCGCCCCAACTTCCCCAAAAACATAAGGAGAAAAACGTTTGTTATAATCTAAAATATTATATTTACCTCTAGTAGCTAAAAATATCAAGTTCATATTATGGTTTTTCTTGAAACCAGAACCGACATTTATAAATTCGCCTATTGCTATATTTTTATTGATTCTGTACTCAGCTCCAATCGAAAATGCAGGCATCCATTCATAATTTCCAAAATTATTTTGGGGAATTCCATATACATTTGAATTCTCTTTCCCTGGCAAATAACATGCTCCTGAACCCAAACTAAATGAAACTTTCCTAAGTATTTTATACTGTGCATTTACTTGAATTGAGGAAACAAGTATAATAAATATGAAGCTAAATCGTAAAATTTGAAAGAACAAAATTTAAGCTTTTCTTGAGTTTTCGATTTCTTTAATGTAAAAACTTAAACAAAATTTTTAATTTAATAAATTTCACCTAAGTAAGGTCAATACAAATATACATATTTTCTCTTAAATTCAAACTCGATTTAGCCATTTCTTAACTTAAAGACTAAAATCCAATCATTAAAATACATTTATTTAAAAAAGATTGCTTTTAAAATTTATCGAAATTCTAAGAACTAATGTCCTGCACATAAAAATTTACCAAAACCAGATGGATTATAAATATAGCTTTCATGTGGTCGAGAAGGAATAGATTCTTTTTCAATTTCTCTTTTTTGTTCTTCTTCTAATTCTTTTAAAAATTCAGAATTTTTGTTTTCTAAAAGCAAAGAAAGATCGGGTTGCCCTGCATCTACCCAAGCCGTAAACCAAAATGAGCTTACTTCTTTTACTGCCGACATCATTTGTCTTTCTACTTGTCCACCAAGCATTTGGTGATATGCAAACGAAAACTCTTGAGAATATACTTTCATAAAAACAGCACCTCTCTGTTCAAAGCTATATTTTTTATCTTCTGGGAATATTAAAGTCAAGTTTTTTTCAAAATTCAAAACTGAATCTAAAGCCGCATTTGTATGCTTAATTATTCCCCATGCCTGATTTTGAGTATCGTTTATATAAATTGCTTTACCAGCATAAAGTCCATATTCCTCTGAATAAAGTTCAGGTAAACGAGATTCCCAAAAACCATGAATACCATATTGATTTGACTTTTGACCATTGTAATTTTCAGTAGTATGCAATGGCACATGTGCATCACCTAGATAATGACCCAAATCTGCGGAATATTTGAGTATTAGTTTTACATTTTTATTTAAAAAAGCAAAAGTTAAATTTCTTTTTACTATTTGTATCTGCCAAGGCAAGATTCCATATGCACAAAGTGTATCTTTTGTATATTTTTCTACCGCTTTATCCCAATATTTGGGTAAATGATAAAAAGCAGAATCTCCGTAAACATCTAAATCTATGTAATGTTTAGGAGCTTCTCCGTCTACAGCATAACGTCTTTTATCTGCATGAACAGCATTTTCAGTGATAAAATCAATGTGGTATTTGTAGAAGGTAAACATCTCTTTGGGTAAAGAAAAAATAGCTAACCGGTTAATGAGTTTGTGACCAAAAAACCCCCAAGCTTTCAAATCTAAATGGGATGAAAAGACAAAAAATAATAGTAATAAAAATTTTAGTTTTAAGCCCTTCATTTAAACTTTTAAAATCATACTTTTAAGGGGTAAATATTAAGTTTTTTGCTTTTTCTTTTTTGCCGCAGGAAACAAGATGTTATTTAAAATTAATCGGTAACTGGGTGAGTTGGGGTGTAAGTTTAAATCAGTTGGATCTTCTCCTACAAAATGTTCATAATCTTCAGGGTCATGGCCGCCATAAAAAGTCCAAGTACCTTTTCCAAAAGAGCCATGAATATATTTTGCTTCTCCTAATGACTTGTTTTCGGCCAAAATAGTTACTTCCGATTTGATAAGTGATTTACGAAATGCGGTAGTTTGACCCATAAAACCTTTAATGGTTTGTGTATGATTTTGGGTAAGCATGGTAGGGATGGGGTCCCATTTGGCTGAAAATTGAAATAAATTAAAATAATCGTTTTTTTCTTGAACGACTTTTGGATTAAAATTTGGGCGACTATCTATATTGGAATATTCATAAATAAAAGGATTTGATATGAGCTCAATATTTTTAAAGGCGAAAGTTTTATTAAAATCTAGTTTACTTTGCGCTTGCGGATCAGCTGGATCGCCATCATACATGTAATCGCAAATATCTACCCCTTCAGCAGCCAAAGCCAAATCGTATGTGTCTGTTGCTGAACACATAGCAAATAAAAATCCACCTCCAGCGCAAAAGTCTCGTATTTTTTTTACTGTTTCTAATTTAAGCTCAGAAACTTTTTTTAATCCATGTTTTGCAGCAGATGCTTCATACTCTTTTTGCTGCTGTTGATACCAAGGGTATGTGTGATACATAGCATAAAACTTGCCATATTGACCTGTAAAATCTTCATGGTGTAAATGTAGCCAATCGTATTTGGGCAGCTCATCATACATCAATTCATCATCAAAAATAAGGGTGTAAGGAATCTCTGCATAAGTTAAAACAAGCGTAACAGCATCATCCCAAGGTTGCTTTGTTTTGGGTGAATAAACTGCCACTTTAGGAGCTTTTTCGAGCTTAATGATGTCCATATTCACATCTGGAGCTAATATTTCATCTGAAATAGCTCCATATTCAGCCTCAGATATTACTTGAAAGCTTACTCCACGCAACGAAAGCTCGTTTTCAATATCTTTTAAATATTCAGTAGAAAAACTTCCTCCTTTGTAATTCAATAACCAATCTATGTCATGTTGATTTTGTAAAACCCAATACGCAATTCCATAGGCTTTCATGTGGTTCGTTTGCGTTTCGTCCATGGGTATAAAAATGCGATTGGCTAAAGACTTGTTATAAAAAATAATACAACTAAAAAATACAAAAAAAGTGAAACTGATTTTTTTTTTCATGGCATTTGTACTATATTAAAGTTATTAAACGAAAATAGAGAAATTTGTTGTAATGTAGGATTAAAGCTCGATTTTATGTTAAATAAATAGTTAAAAATGAACAATAAGTTTTGTATATTATATTTTAAAGTAATTGAGTTCGAAAATGTTTTTTTGAAACTACATGAGCTTCCAACTCCATTGTTTTTTTTCTTTATTGTACGATTTAATGGCTTTGCCATTGTAATTCATCCCATTTAATAGTTTTAATTTTGAAACCACTGAAGGATGTATGAATGCGTCTTCTATAAAACCATAAGATTTGCCTTCTTGCAATTTTACAATGCCTGAAACTTCTTTCAAAAATTGATTTTGAAACAGTTCATCATTTATTTTAACTGCAGTGTAAATCTGATACATCCCTTCATTACTTCCTCCTTGAAATCTAACTTTTAGGGTTTCACCAATTTTTACTTCAGATAAAAATCGTTCATATTTAAAAAAGCCAAACTTAGTTTCAGATGCAATGAAATTAAGCATTTTCTTATCAGAATTTACAAACTCAACAATTACTAATACTTCTGGTGTGTCATAAAATAAAATTTCATCAGCAATGGCTAAGTAAGCTTTATAAAAACCAGCATTAGATTTTGTTGCAATAGCATTTTTATACCAATCCAAGCCTTGCCAAATAGTAGCCTCAGGAGGTATTTTAAAATCGTTTTCTGTTCTTGCTTGAACCAACAAATTTATTTCTGTCTTTGCCTCTGTATAAAGTTTTCTGTCAATTAGTATCCCTGCCATTTTTTGCCTCAAACCCACTAACATTTCTTCAGGACTTTTGCACGAAAGTGCTTTGCAATAACAAGCGAATACTTTTTCGGGATCATTTGAAAACGCTTCTGCAAGAATTTCCCATACCCAAAAATCATTGCGTTTTTTCTTTGCAAAAGGCAATAGTTTTTCAAGTACATTATCTTTTTCGCCTAGAGCCAAAAGCAGTTTTGCATTGAAATAGGCAGGATATTGAAACTGAGGATACTTTTCTACAATTTCTGATAATATTGGTAAAAAAGCTGATGCGTTTTCTTTGTTAAAAATGATTTCACCATTTTTTGCTTGCTTAGGTAAAAGGTGTTTTGCATAAGCAATATAGCCTTGTTCTGCAACTGCCATTGCTTCTTTGCCATTTGGCATTTTATCTTTTTGGAAATCCTCAGGCATGAAATTTTTGAAATCCCACCAGTCTGCAAACTCAATGTATCTGTAGGACTCTTTCATTCCTTTATGCATGGCATTAAAAAGGACACTATACCATTTGGAATTTCTTTTAATTGGTAACTCCTTGATAGAATCAAACAAGCGATTCATTTTGTGAATATTCAGCACTGTTTCACGAGTAATAACCCTAGCTGCTTTGGCAATAACAATTGATATGTTATCAAAAAACATTTCTTCGGTTGCTGGTAAATCCAATTCTTTTACCTCTTTTAATTTCTTTAAAAAGTCATCCAAATTTGATGCAAGTTCATTTAGTTGGGCGTATAGCACCCAGCACAAATTTCGCTTTCCCCAATTGTTTGATGGGTCTGCTTCTAATTCTAATTCTAATTCTGCTTTTGCCATAGCATAAGCTTCGTCTAATTTTCCCGCCTGACGGAGTTCTTTTATTTCTTTAGCTGGCATGGAAGTCTTTTTTAAAACTTTGAATTAATGTTTGAATCTCAGTAACCAATTTTTGGCTATTAGTCATATTTAGAATCGTTTCTACTCTGCTCCAAAAGCCGTCTGCATTATATATAAAATCTAAAGTAGCAGTTTCTTGATTTCGCTTGAAAAAGTATCGTTCCCGATAGGAGAGATGCTCTATTTCTTTAATAATAACTCCCAATTTGCCTAATTTCAAAACGATATCGTCATAAAAACTAACAATGAAAGGAAATTGCTCTTCTAAATCAAAGTCAAATTCTATCTTCCCTACAATGGTTTCAACCGTATTTCGCTTAATTACAACATTGGGTAGATGAGTAAAAATCGAAACAAGTTGTTGATTAAATTCATCGTTCAGTGAAAGCTTAAGCATAGGTGCAAATGGATTTTTAAATTCATTTTGTCCATTTACTGAAGTTCTAAATACAGCCTTGGTGTTTTCTCTTTGGAATGTGTATCGAATTTCATAACCAATTTTCTCCCAGCCCACTATTTCAATATAATGTTTTCTAACTTCATGACGCACTTTTACAAAATGATCTTGTAATGGAATAGCTTGATCTAATAATTGTAAATTTGTAAGCTGTTGCAGCAATTCGTTGTCCAGACTGATTTCTTCCTCATCTGCAATTGTTTTACTTAATGAATTTAATGCATTTAGAGCTGCAGAGTCAACAAATGCCATATTTGAATAAGAATTGAAAATCGGTGGGTTTAATGCATACAAAGTTTTTGATGCTCTGGTAATAGCCGTGTATGCCCAACGATAGAAATCCTGATTCGTTTTTCCTGCTTTGCTTTGTTTAGAATTGCTGAAATCAAAATTTAATGAGTTGTCATGGTCCCAGATTGTAAATACGTTTCCCCATTCTCCCCCTTGCGCCTTATGACAAGTAACCGCATATCCGTATTTAATTAGCAAACAATTATAAAATTCATCTTTAAGAATTGCTTCATGATATTCTATCGTATTATTCTTTAAATTTGGATTTTCAATTTTAAAATCAACTCTTAAAGCTTGTATTTCTTCTGGGCGTAAGCTGGTTTCGCCATAAAGGAAATTTTCAAGCATTTTACCTTCTACAACTTTGCTTCCGTTTTCAGAATCTGGGAAAATTAGTTCTATATTCCGCCAAGATAATGTTACAATCCCTCTGCCTTTTAATGGGATATCTCTTTTTGTAACATCAATACAGACATTATTTACAACAGCAAATTCTCCGTTAAAAACGCCCTTAACATAATTATTACTTCCTATAGTTACGATATCACCTTTTTGAATAGGCAAATCTGGCTTACCAAATATTCGTTCCCTAATTTGTAAATTTAGATTTAAACAGGTCTTATTTTTACTTGCAATAATGATTTTGGGACTTGAGGCATTTTGCCAAGTTTCTAAAAATGAATTGTTTGAGAGATTGAAAATGTCTTTATTGTTTGAAATTAAATGAAAATCATTAAAAAAACCAGATGATATGCTTTTTCGGATTTTTGTTGCCGCTTTCAGTATTCCGCTTTCTCCTTTTTGGCGTTTTACTTCTTTATAGACGAAAGATTGAATTTCTCTTTTAAATAAACTGCATTCAGCGCCTTTGAGCTGCTGTCGCCCACTGGGGGCAACTGGCATGGATCACCAACAAAAATAATCTTAGAATTTGCATTTTTATACCCCACTCGAGTATATTCTATAAAGTCGGTGAGTAAATGGTTTGAACCATATTTATAAAATTCGTTCTCATTATTGGCATCTGATAGCATAGAAGCTTCATCTACTATAAATATTTTGCCAGCAACTTCTGCACCATTGCTTATTGTAAAGCTATAGTAAAAAGTATCACTGTTTTCAATTTCAACTAATTTCTCAAATTGATAAATTGATTTGTGAACCGTATGAGCAGGAAAGTTTGTTTTTTCTCGAATTATTTTCGCAGCTCTACCCGTTGGTGCCATTAAAGCAAATTTTATTTCTTTGGCATCTAGGTATTCTACCAGACCTTTCAGGATGGTCGTTTTACCACTACCTGCATACCCTTTGAGCATAAACACCTGCACGGGACTTACTAAAAAAGCCTCCAGCTTAGTTAGAGCCGTTTCCTGTCC
>JAAFJZ010000081.1 GCA_013298205.1 Cytophagales bacterium | reverse complement strand
CAATAAATCCATAAAAAGCGATAAAACAATAACATATTAAAGGGACTGAGAAAGCAATTTGAATATCACCTTTCCAGTCGGAAACAAACCCCATTACGGGAGGTATAATGGCTCCACCTACAATGGCCATAATTAAATACGATGAGCCTGCTTTTGTGAATTTTCCAATTTCGTTAATGCCCAATGTAAAAATAGTAGGGAACATTGTAGAATTGCAAAAACCAATTAAAGTAATACCCCATAAAGCCCACATTCCGCCACCATTGATTGAAATAATTAATAGTATAATTGCAACTATTGCATTTGAGCCTAACCAAACTCTTGGATTAATTTTAGTCAATAATGCAGCACCAAGAAATCTACCTACCATTGCAAAAAGCATATAGTAACTTATATAATTTTTGGCATCAAGTTCGTTTAAGCCAGCAATATTAGGAAGTTTGGCAAACTTAATTAAAAAACTACCTATTGCAACTTCTGCACCTACATACAAGAAAATTGCGATTACACCTAGTTTTAGATGGCTATATTGCCAAACGCTGGTATGGGTGTCAGTGGATTTTTCTTCAGACAATACCTCTTCCTCTTCTTCAATAACGGGTAGATTAGAGAAATAAATTAAAATTGCAATTAACACCAAAACAGATGCTAAAATGGCATAAGGTAAAATAACTGATCTCGCTTCTGAAATTTGGAAAGCCAATTGTTGTTCTGGAGATAATAAATTCCATTGTTCTGCGCTGTATTCTATGCCTGATAATATTAACCAACCTCCAACAAATGGCCCAACAGCAGCACCTAATGAATTAATTGCCTGTGTAAAATTTAATCTTGAAGATGCTGTTTCTGGTTTTCCAAGTAGAGTTACGTATGGATTAGCTGCTACTTGTAAAATAGTAACACCTGCACCTAAAACAAAAAGTCCGCCTAAAAAGAAACCATAAATACGTGTTGTTGCAGCAGGAATAAATATTAATGCCCCCAAAAACATTAATGCAAGACCGAGAAGAATGCCTTTTTTGTAACCCATTTTCTTTATAATCATACCTGCTGGTATTCCTACAATAAAATATGCTCCAAAAAACGCAAATTGAACCAAAGAACTTTTAAAGTCAGATAAATCACATGCTTTTTTTAAGTGTGGTATAAGAATGTCATTAATATTGGTAACAATAGCCCAAATGAAAAATAAAGACGATAATACAGCTAAAGCTGGCGTGTAGTTTTTGGAAGTATCTACATTAGATTTGATGTTACTTGTGCCAATTGGTGCTGCCATAAATTGATATTGTGTAGGTTAGCTTTAAGAAAAGTCAATTATTATACTTTTGAGTTCAAGCTAGTCGGTTGAAATTAAAATTTATTTGTAAGCTTTGATTTAAAATACAAAAACACCAAAGTAAGAATCAATATTTCTTCATTGGTGTTTTTGTAACATTAGCATTCAAAATTATGCTTTAGCTTTTGGCACTCTTGGCACTTTTGGCTTTGGTTCTGCAATAGTTTCAGAGCTTACTTCTTTTACTTTTGCTGCTTTCTCATCTACTGGTTTAGAGATTGAAGCCGTTATTTTTTTTGGAAACCTTGCTGGACGGCTGTTACCGAATGAAGCTCTCCATCTTTTTCCTTTTTTTGATTTTACATCACCTTTACCCATGATTTTTTTAGTTTTTTACAAAAGTAAGCTTTAAACATTTATTTCAAAAGAAATCAATGTTTTAGTTCGTATTTTTTTTTGAAATTACAGTATTAGGTAAATTGAGTTGGATTTCAAGCTTGAATTCCGCAGTTTTGTTCAAATTTTAAAAATGTCTATTAATATCGTTTCCCTAGAAGGTGTCAATTTAGCTTTTGAAAGACTCAAAGATGTAGTTATTCATACTCCATTGCAGTTTAATGCTAATTTATCTGAAAAATATAAAGCAAATATTTATCTTAAAAGAGAGGACTTGCAAATCGTAAGATCCTATAAATTACGTGGGGCTTTTAATTTTATTTCGAGTTTAAATCATGAGGAAATTAAAAATGGTATTGTTTGTGCATCTGCTGGCAACCATGCCCAAGGTGTGGCTTATGCTTGCAGAAAACTGAATGCCAAAGGAGTTATTTTTATGCCAAGTACTACTCCCAAACAAAAAGTAGGACAAGTAAAGCTTTTTGGAAGAGAAAATATTGAAGTAATTTTGGTGGGTGATACTTTTGATGATTCTTATTTTAAAGCACTTGAATACTCTAAAAGCCATCAGATGCAATTTGTTCATCCTTTCAATGAACCAAAAGTTATTGAAGGTCAAGCAACCGTAGGCAAAGAAATCTTGGAAGACATACCTTGCGCTATTGATTATATCTTTATGGCTATAGGTGGCGGTGGGCTTACTTCGGGCGTGGGTTATTATTTTAGCAAAAAAAGCCCATTGACAAAAATAATAGGAGTAGAGCCTTTGGGAGCACCAAGTATGAAAGTTTCTTTAGAACAAAATAAAATCGTTGTCTTGGATGAAATAGATAAATTTGTAGATGGTGCTGCAGTTAAAGCTGTGGGAACGAATACTTTTGAAATTTGCAAAGAAGTTATTTCCGAGATCTTGTTAGTTCCAGAAGGGAAAGTTTGTACAACGATTTTGAAACTTTATAATGAAGAAGCCATTGTTGCTGAGCCTGCAGGTGCATTATCTATAGCTGCTCTAGATCAATATGCTGAGCAAATTAAAGGTAAAAATATAGTTTGTGTTGTAAGTGGTAGTAATAATGATGTAGGTAGAATGCAAGAAATTATTGAACGTTCTTTATTATTTGAAGGGCTTAAACATTATTTTATCGTTCGTTTTCCTCAAAGAGCAGGAGCTTTGAAAGAGTTTTTAAGTGAAGTATTAGGGCCTAATGATGATATAACACAATTTGAGTATATTAAAAAAAATAATAAAGAGCAAGGACCTGCATTGGTAGGAATTGAGCTTAAAAATAAAGAAGATTTTGCAGGGCTAATTCAAAGAATGAAAGACAGGCAGATTTCATTTACTTTAGCAAATGAAAATCCTGATTTATTTAATTATTTTCTTTAGTTTATTATGAGCAAAACAGAATGGTTTTCAGAATGGTTTAATACTTCATATTATCATTTACTATACAATCATAGAAACGAACCTGAAGCTGAAAATTTTATCAAGGCTATAAGCGAAACTTTTGATTTTAGTTCTGGAATTAATGTTTGTGATTTGGCATGTGGAAAGGGCAGACATTCTATCATGTGCCAAAAATTAGGAGCCAAGGTAATTGGATTAGATATTTCTGAGCAAAGTATTTTATATGCTCAAAAATTTTCCAATGAAAGGTTAAGTTTCAAAGTAGCAGATATGAGAACCGTTTTTGCTAATAAAGAATTTGATTTGGTGCTCAACTTATTTACAAGCTTTGGTTATTTTGATACAGAAGAGGAAGACGTTTTGGTATTGAAAAATATTTATACCGCTTTAAAAAATGGCGGAAATTTTTTAATAGATTATCTGAATATCGAGAAAGTACGTTTTGAAGGTAAAGTTGAAAATACTTTAGTAAAAGATGGGGTTACTTTTTTTACTCAAAAATATATTGAAAATGGATTTATTATTAAAAAAATTTCTGTTCAAGATAAAAATGATTTTTTTTATTTTTATGAGAAAGTTAAACAAATTAATTTAAATTTATTTAAACAAATGTTAGAAGAAGCAGGATTTGAAATCAAAGAAATTTGGGGAGATTATTACAAAAACGACTTTAATTCTGATTCTTCTGATAGGCTGATTATTAGATGTTTAAAAAGATAATATTACTTTTTTTTCAACCCTTCAGTGCAATTCTTGCAAATTTCAATTTTGGCTCTTGATTGCAAAATGTTGCTTCTGAATTGCTGATAAGAAGCCGATTTCCAAATCGCATAAAATGAGTTTTTTCCTTCTATTTTACCCAAAACATGAGAGGCATCTTTGTCGAAGCAGCAAGGCACCAAAGAGCCGTCCCAAGTAATAACACAAGATTGCCACATTCGCCAGCAATGGTTTAGGAAATCATTTTTTATTTTAACCTCCCCATTTTTACCAATTTGGTAGCGAGCATACTTTTCTATATTTGTAATCTGCTCCTTTTTAGTTTGCGCATCGTAAAGTTGAGCAGATTTTAGTTCCAGTGCATCCACGCCTATTTCCCGAGCCATTTTTTGTATTTCAGGAATTTGATGTTCGTTGTGCGCAAAAACTATAAACTGCCATTCTATAAATGGTTTATGCTGATTACTTTTATTTCTAGCTTCTAATATATTTTTAGTACCCGTAATTACTTTATTCAAATTGCCACCTATTCTATATTTTTGGTAAGAATCTTGGTCGCTACCATCTATAGAAATTATTAGTTTATCAAGGCCAGATTCAACTGTTTTCAAAGCCTCTACTTCTGTAAGGTAATGTGCATTGGTAGATGTAGATACAAAAATATTCTTTGATTTAGCAAACTTCACCATTTCTAAAAAATTAGGATTCAAATACGGTTCTCCTTGAAAATAAAAAGTAAGGAATGCGAGCTTTTTATGAATTTGCATGATGATGTTTTCAAATAAATCTTTTTCCATCATACCTGTGGGGCGTGTGAAGGAGCGTAAACCACTTGGGCATTCTGGGCATCTCAAATTGCAAGATGTAGTAGGCTCTATGGATATGGCAAATGGAGAGCCTAAATGAAGGTTTTTTTTAAGTGTTTTTGAAATATGAAATGAGAAAAAAAGAAGAATGTAATTCCAAATTCGAATAGGAGTTAATAAAAAAAGTAAATTGAGGTAAAAACGAAAATGTATTTTCAATGATTTTTCTTTATTTAGATTACTTATGCCAAATTGCAACAATATTACTTACTAGCATTTCATTTGAGACGTTTTATTCAATATAGTTTAATTTCTTTTTTAGCAATTGCTTTAACTGCCTGCGAAAAAAAGTTCATTCCCAAACCCAAAGCCTATCCTAAAATTGATTTGCCTGAGCAAAAGTATATAAAATTAACGGATGAACATCCTTATCGTTTTGAATATCCTGCTTCGGCACTGGTTTTTGATGATACTTTTAATTTATTTGAACCTCATTGGGTTCATGTGTATTATCCAGAATTCAAAGCCAATGTACAACTTACTTATAAATCAGTAAAACAAGATAAAAAAAGATTTGAAGAGCTAATTGATGAATCTTTTAAATTGGCAGGGAAACATAATTTTAAAGCGTATTCTATTGAGGATAATGTTATTAAAACCCCACTTGGGCTTACTGCTACTGTAATCGAATTGAGTGGAGAAGTTCCGAGCCAATTTCAATTTTTTTGTACCGATACAACTGAAAACTTTTTAAGAGGTGCATTGTATTTTGGTGTGGCAGATAGAAATGATTCACTTGCTCCAGTTATAGAATTTATCAAAAAAGATATGATTCATCTACTCAACACGCTAGAGTGGCGAAAATTTGATTTCAAAAAAGACAAAGCATTAGATTAAGCTTAAAATTGTCTTCTTTGAAGATATTTAACGCATTAAAACCAGCCTAATGCGTTAAATATTTACTAAAAGATTATGAGTGTTTTAACATTGTAATCATTTCACTGGGATTTTGCGAACTAAAAACGATATTTCCAGCTACCAATACGTTTGCGCCCAATTCAAATAATTTATGTGCATTTTCGCTATTTACTCCGCCATCTATTTCTATCAAAGCATGGCTACCAGATTTGTCAATCATATTTCGTAATTTTTCAAGCTTGGTGAAAGTATGGGGTATAAACTTTTGTCCACCAAAACCAGGATTTACAGACATCAAGTTAATCATATCCAAATCTTGAATAATGTCTTCCAGTACTGAAATAGGCGTATGAGGATTGATAGCGACACCTGCTTTACATCTAAAACTTTTTATTTGGGTAATCACACTTTGTAGATGCGGACAAGCTTCATAATGCACGGAAATACTTTGAGCACCTGCATTTTTAAATGAACCAATGTATCGCTCAGGATTTACGATCATTAAATGTACATCAATTGGTTTTTTTGCTGTTTTTTTTACAGCCTCACAAATTGGGATGCCAAAAGAGATGTTGGGTACAAAAACTCCATCCATAATATCAACATGTATCCAATCTGCTTCACTTTGATTGATGAGTTCTATGTCTTTGCCTAGCTCTGCAAAATTTGCTGCTAAAATAGAAGGGGCTATTAGTCTTTTCATTTCATTAGAAGTTAAAATGTATTTCATAAAAAAAGCCTCTTTTAAGGGAGGCTTTTTTTATATTAAAATTATTTTTATGATTAGTAGTTTGTTCCAGCTTTAATCATTGCACATCTGAAGCCAATTGTAGATGTTGCAGAATCTTCTTCAAGGTATCTTCTTGTACCTGGAGACATCCAGTAAGCAACATCTTTCCAAGAACCACCTTTGAATACTCTTACATGATCATCAATTAAACTTTGGAAGTTTTTCTTATCATAAGTAGAGTTAGAACCTTTTTCTTCATCCAAGAAACCCGGTTTTTTACCTCCTCTGAAAGGATTCAAGTCATCCACAGTTTGGAATGAAAGTGGTCTGTAAACATCCCATACCCACTCGCTTACGTTTCCTGCCATATTATATAAACCATAATCATTTGGAGGAAAAGCATAAATATATTCAGTAATCATCGCTCCATCGTTAAGCTTTCCAGCTATACCTGCATAATCGCCACGACCTCTTTTGAAGTTTGCAAGGAAAGTTCCCATTTGCGCACCATAAGGATTACGTAAAGCATGACCATCCCAAGGATAAAGTCTTTTTTGGGTTTGATTTTCATCCAACCAAGTATTACCAATTAGAGCAAGTGCTGCATATTCCCATTCTGCTTCTGTTGGAAGTCTGTAATTAGGAAGTACAACGCCACTTTCTAATGGAATTCTGCCTCCATCTTCAGGCACTTCAACTCCTGCATCTTGAGCTAGTTTTTTGTTTACTACAGCCGTTCTCCATCCGCAATAATCAGATGCTTGCAACCATTTGATACCTACAACTGGATAGTATCTAAAGCCTGGATACCTGAAATAATGATCGACATAAGGATCGTTAAATGCAAGTGGAGATTCCCAAACGTTGGTATCTGGAAGAGCTTTTTTGTATGCAGCCTCAGAAGAATCTCTTTGAACATAAAACAAATATTCCAACCAATGTATGTTAGCTATTTCAGTTTCGTCCATGTAAAATGAAGCAACAGTTACTGTTCTTTCTAAGTTGTCATGTCTGTTAAGCAAATCTTCTTCAGATGAACCGAGTACTGTTCGACCGCCTTCAATGTAAACTAAGTTAGGACCTTCAGGCTGTCCTTTATAATCTTTTACTTCAAATCCGCCTTCGTCATTATAGTCTAATCCAGTAGTTGTACTAGATTTTCCTGGTCCAACACTTGTAGGATTGGTGCTTTTTTTACAAGCTCCAAATAGATAACTCACTATGAATGAACATAGTATAAGTTTGAATAGTTTGTTTTTGTTAAACATGGTTAAGAATTATGTTTCAAATATGTTGCAATATAACAGTATTTTTTTTGAATTATAAAATTTTTCAATAAAATAAGTTACAACTCTGAGTCATTACGTATTAATATTTTTTTTGTTTCTATAATTTGGTCTTATTTTCTTCTTCTTAATACCTTGGTTGCGTTTTCACCACCATTTATTAAATAAAGCAAAGGCAATGCTCTATCTACTCCTTCGCGATAGTTTGGCATTTCAGCCCAAGGAGTTACAGAAAGCACGTTTGCCAAATCCATCCAATATTGTAGTCTTGATGTTTTGAGTCCCCAAGTCATGTGAAAATGATTGGCGGGTGCGTATTGTTTGTATTCGCCCATTGTAGCATGTTTAGGGGTTACAAATGTATGAGGCCAAGTGGGTGATGAGGTTTCACAAATCGCTTTTGACATTTCCATTGGAGGCAACACAGAAATTGCTTCATCCCAAACCATTGAAAACATACCTGAAAGTGTACTAAATGCCAATCTTCCAGCCACACCTTCAATTCCAGCAGGTGATAAATAGGTTACAGAATTGCCCATTCCAGGGAAATAATCTCCATTGGCTAATGGGAATGAAATGTTTTTCATGATCTCAGCTTCAGATGAACCTGGCATTGCCGCCCAGTCAAATGATGCAGAACCTGAATTATCTCCATCTACAAGTCCTTTTTTCTCCCAAAGGGTATCACCTTTAAGTGAAATTTTGAGTTTTTTGGCTAAATCATTTAGCTCCCAAGGTTCCCAAACTTTACGGAAATCCATAAACAATGGTGGATTTCCTCCTGATAGCCAAGTGTAAAACAATTGGGTAAGCAAGGCTTGCACATCTGCTTCGGTAGCAAACGGCATAACAGGTTTTTTGCCTGTATGATCAAATGTTGAGTTGAAAAGAGACTCCATGATATCTGCTACAGGAAGAGGTAATCCTCTTAAATCTGAGCCCCATTCCAATTGACTCATAAATCCACCTCCTACAGCATTCAAATCTTTTAATATATTTTTAACTATTAAATACATCGCAAGACTTTGATTCAGCCTTTCTTCATCTTTGGCAGATTTGAGTTCGATTCTGCTTTTAGCATGAGAATCCAACCATTCTCTAAGCGCTTTAAGTTCGTTACGGTTATAAGCTTTCTTTTTAAGCATATCCGCAAGCAATTTCATGTCTAGGCGGGTGATTTCTATACCAAAATTATTTCTTGTATCAGCAATATGTGGCAATGCAGTTTCCATTCCCATAGAATCGTGTCCAAATATTACGACTCTTCTGCCCTTCAAACCTTGAAAAGTAACTGCTGAAAAACACCAGTCTATCAAAGCTATTTTAGTTTTTTCCGACATTACGGGCTCTAGATC
>JAAFJZ010000082.1 GCA_013298205.1 Cytophagales bacterium | reverse complement strand
AGCCCTGAGCCAGAAACCAAGGAATATAGAATGATAGACAAGGTTAATATGCCAAATCCAGAGGAAGAAGACCTCATATCTCGAACCCAAAAATTTGCAAAAGAGCTTGAAAATAGAAAGAAAAGTCTGTTAGGCCTAGGTCAAAGCATTTCAATGATGCCATCAGACCAGTTTAACGACAGACTAAAAGTGCCAGCTTATGTAAGAGCAGGTATAAAATTGCAAGATTTACCTCATTCATCTGAAAGAATAATATCTAGGTTTAACTTAAATGATGAAAATGAAATGTTAGGCAACAATAAATTTTTGCATGATAACGTAGATTAAGAATCTTGTCTTAGTTTTGCAAAAGCAGTTTTAATAAAAAAAATGAAAGTTTCCAACTTTAACCAAATTTTCAATGATTTCAAATCATTAAAAGTACTTATTATTGGTGATATTATGCTCGATTCCTACCTTTGGGGAAGTGTAGAGCGTATTTCGCCAGAAGCTCCCGTACCTATTCATTTGGTGAATAAACGAGAAAACAGGTTGGGTGGAGCTGGAAACGTACTTTTAAATATCAAATCGCTTGGCGCAACCCCTATTATTTGTTCGGTAATAGGAAACGATGCCGATGGCAAAATGATCAATCAACAGTTAATAACCAATAACTTATCAACAGAAGGGCTAATCAAAAGTGATGAAAGAATTACAACTGTAAAACAAAGAATTATTTCAGGGTCTCACCACCTTTTAAGAATAGATTCAGAAACAGATGCACCGCTTGGAGCAATAGATAAGAAAAATTTATTAGCCAAAATAAAAAGCTTCATGCCTGAAATTCAGGCTATTATATTTGAAGATTATGATAAAGGTGTGATAGATGAAGAGTTGATTAGCATCGTTACAGAATGGGCAATCGAGAAAAATATACCTATCACTGTTGATCCTAAAAAGAGAAATTTCCTATTTTATAAAAAAGTAAATCTTTTCAAACCCAACCTCAAAGAAATGAGAGAAGGGCTAAAAGTAGAAATCAATCCAGACCTATTGAGCGATTTGCAAATGGCTACCGACAAACTTCGTACCCAATTAGATGCAGAAGCCATCATGCTTACTTTATCTGAACGAGGTGTTTTGATCAATAAAAATGGAACAATCAAACAGTTTCCTGCACATATCCGCAACATAGCTGATGTTTCGGGTGCTGGTGATACTGTAATTGGAGTAGCTTCTTTGTGTGTGGCACTTAGACTTTCCCCCGATATTGTAGCCGCACTTTCCAATTTAGCAGGAGGTTTGGTATGTGAGCATATAGGTGTAGTACCGATTGATTCAAACGAACTTTTACAAGAAGCCAATATGCATTTGGCGGGCTTGTTGTAAAAGCTTGGTTTTATAATAAATTGCAATTCGAAAAAATAAAAAAATACTTTTTTATAAAATTTTACTACAACTCAAACTTGTATGATTTGTCGGGTACAGATGCGGTATAACCTTCACATTCAAGTACTTTGGCGAAACCATTTATTACTAAATTTCTAATTTTAAGGAAAGTAATTTGATCTTGAAGACAATGTAGTATTTTTTTGTATTTTATTCCATTAACAAAAAAGCCCCTCCTGACTCAAATCTCGAATGGGCTTTTTTTGCGAGGGCTTTTTCGCTACTTGGCTAAATGTTTTTAGGTGCTGGCGTTCTATCCACTGTGCTTGAAAACCATTGTCATTATTGGGTTTTTGAATAATTGTCGTGTCGGCTGTTCGCTGCGGTTTTTATTTTTTTTGAAGGGTTGAGAAATTTTTTAAAAACAATTTTTCTTTTGGGTCGGCTTTGCAAGCACAATAGCGTTGGCATTTTAAATAGGTTTTAATCCTAACTCTTTCAAATATTTGTTGTGTTTTTCTGTATTTTCTTTTATGCTGTCATTTATTGAAGTCAGTTTATTATTTACATCTTTCAAGTCAATTTGTACTTCGTCTTCGGATGTGCTTACATACCTTGAAATATTAAGGTTATATCCGTTTTTTTCAATTTCGTCCATTGATACTCTTCGGGCATATCGTTCTATATGTTCAGGACGGTATTGGTAAGTCTCCACGATTTTTCGAATATCGTTTGGCTCTCCGTTTTCTCCATCTTTCAACGTGTTTTGTCTTTTACCTTGCTTGTAATGTTCGGATGCATTGATAAATAAGACATCATCATGTTTTTTACATTTCTTTAAAACTAAAATGGAAACAGGAATACCTGTCGAGTAGAATAAGTTGGAAGGCAAACCAATTACAGTGTCGATGTGATTATCTTTTAAAAGTTTGGTTCTTATTCGTTCTTCTGCACCACCACGGAATAAAACTCCGTGTGGTAAAATGATAGCCATTGTTCCTTCTTTGCCTAAAAAGTGAAAACCGTGCAATAAGAAAGCAAAGTCTGCTGCTGATTTAGGCGCTAAACCATAACTTTTGAAACGAAAATCTTCTGCTAAGGTATCGTTTGGTTCCCAACGTAAACTAAAAGGCGGATTGGCTACAATAGCATCAAACTCTGTCTTTTTACTAGGGTTCATTTCGTTGAGCAATGCCCAACTATTTTCTAAGGTGTCTCCGTGAAATATCTCGAACTCGGTATCTTTCATGCCGTGCAATAGCATATTCATTCGGGCAAGGTTGTAGGTAGTGATGTTTTTTTCTTGTCCGTAAATTTTGCCCACACTTCCGCCACTGTCTTTGATTCGTTTGCGAACATTCAGCAACAATGAACCCGAACCACAAGCCATATCTAGCACTTTATCTAGTTTCTTTTTCTTTCCTGTTTTTGGTTCTTGACTGTCAAGGGTTACAATTTCAGAAAGTATGGTAGAAATTTGTTGTGGTGTGTAAAATTCCCCTGCTTTTTTGCCCGAACCTGCCGCAAATTCGCCTATCAAATATTCATACGCATCGCCCAGAGTGTCAGCATCGGCAGAAAATTCGGCAATGCCTTCCGCAATTTTTTGAATGATCGTACAAAGTTTCTTGTTTCTTTCGGCTGCTGTTTTGCCTAGTTTTTCAGAATTCAAATTGATTTCTGAAAACAAACCTTGAAAAGCACTTTCAAAAGATTCGTTCTCTATGTATCTAAAACCTGATTCTAGGGTTACCAATAACTCTGAATTTTGTGTACGAGCCATTTCGCTAATATTGCTCCACAAATGGTTGGGTTCTATCACATAATGCACTTTTCTACGCATTTGTTGTTCAAATTCAACTACTTCCTCTTTATTGGAAGCATACCATACTGAAAGTGGCGTTCTCTTATCTGTGGAAGGCAAATTGGGATAATCTTTTCCTAATTCTTTCTTTGCCGCTTCTTCGTAGTTGTATGACAAATACCTTAGGAATAGAAAGGAAAGCATATAATCACGGAAATCATCTGCATTCATGGCACCTCTTAAATCGTCTGCAATATTCCAAAGGGTTTTACCCAGTTGTTGTTGGTCTTTATGTGTCATTACTCTTCAGGTTTATAAAATTTATCATCTTTCCAATAAACAGGATTATTTATAATATACTCAGATATTTTTTGAAATGATTTGTCGTCACGAATAATATGGTCATGAAATCTTGTTTGCCATTGAAATTCTAATTTCAAACGGTTGGCATGTTTAGAAACAGCCGATTTGTATGAACCTATAATTGATGAAACAGAATTTGCACCAATGTTTTGAAATCGCTGTTGCCCAATGGTTTCGGGAATGGTTCCCAATTTATTATGGGATTGATTACCGTGTTGCAGAGACTGGGCATGCCCTGTCTCTACGTTATTAATATCGTTATCAATACCGTTCAAAATCAATATGCCATGTATATGGTTTGGCATTACCACAAATTCGCCCAATTCAACATTTTTTGCATGGTTTTTAATTTCATGCCAAAACACGTCTGCTAATATCCCAATATTTGACAATTTCATTGTTTCATTTTCAATTTCACCGAAATAATGTTGCCTATATTTTGTGCAAATGGTAATAAAATAGGCGCCAGCCCAACGATAATCCCAATGTTGCCAACGGGCAGAAGAGATGCGATATCTATTTTGAAATGTATCCATTTTGTCTCTGATTATTCATTCGCATGTTGTTGTCATTGTTATAGAGACAGGGCATGCCCTATCTCTACGAATTTCGGAAACAAACCCTGCATCAATCCTTTTTTATGCATCTTCAATTGTGCTATTTTTTCTGCTTGTGCGGTGATGAGTGCATTGAAGGACGAAAGGCATGAAGCGATTTTTTGTTGTTCTTTAGCAGTCATTTACTTTAATAATTTTCTGTTTTGTACTTCAATCAACACTTTCATTTGTTGAATAGCAATTAAGTTGAGTTTTACAAGTCTATCTTGTTGAGGCATTTTTTCCTGAATAAATACTGCATTCAAGTTTTCCATATTTGCTAAACAAATCAATTGGTTGATATTGGCATAGTCACGCATATTGCCTTTTGAATTAGGATTTGCATCCCTCCATTGTTTCGCTGTTATTCCAAACAAGGCGACATTCAAAACATCTGCTTCAGTAGCATAAACGATTGCTGTTTGAGCTGGTGTGAGTTCTGCCGGAATTAAATTATGCTTAATGGCATCTGTGTGGATATGGTAATTGAGTTTTGTTAATTCACGTTTGGCAGACCAACCCAATTGTTTTTGTTCTTCTTCTTTAAGTCGTTGAAATTCGTTAATTAAATAAATTTGAAACTCAGGACTTAACCACATAGCAAAATGAAAAGCAATATCCTTATGAGCATAAGTACCTCCATACCTGCCTGCTTTTACCAATAAACCAGTTGCTTTTGTTCTTTCAGCCCATTGCCCCACCGACATTACAAATCGGTTTACCCCAGCTTCATGCTCAATTACCCCGAATTCGGGGTAATTGAAATTAGGATTGTTTATTTTTTCCCAAATTCCAAGATATTCAAGCGTATTTTTATTTGTAATCCACTTGCCAATTAAACCACTTCCCTCTTTAAAGCCAACGGTCATATCGGTTAGTGATAGATAATCTAAATCGTTTTGTGACACTACGGTTATTGAAGTACCTTTTACATTTATATTCTTGTTTATTGCCATATTTTCACTTTACATTTTTAATTCCATCGAATTCTATGGTTTTTGGGGTCGAATTCGACTCCTTTATTAACTTTTTAACCTAGGAAACAATCCCTGCATCAATCCTTTTTTATGCACTTTCAATTGCGCTATTTTCTCCGCTTGTGCCGTGATGAGTGCATCTAATGAAGACAGACAAGTAGCGATTTTTTGTTGTTCTTGTTTGGATGGCGGAATATAAAAAGTGTAAGATTTATATTCCTCCGCATTTATACCAGGCTGACCAGAACGCATAGATGTTTTCGAAACCCATTTTTGGTATTCGTCAGTTAAGGTTTGAGCATAAATAAAATATGGAATATTATTCTTAATTGAGAATCGTATTAGGAATCCGGCAAAATAAACTTTACTTTCTTCCAATTGGTGTAAATACGATTTCCCTACACTTGCCCCTGTTCTAGCAAAAACTAAATCACCAATTTTTAAAAGGTATTTATCCTCTAAAATTCCATTTGGAGATGTCAGTGAATCTTGTGCAAAAAGCCTAGTGCTTTCATCAATATCTGTTATTCTTAAATATTTATTTTCACCATCAAAGGATTTTGAAGCTGCATTCATTCCATACATAATATTTTCTGCAACCTCCCCCAACTTCTTCTCCACCCACTCCCCATCCTTCTCAAACTCCTTAAACCGATACTTAGGTACTTTCTCTCCTCCTGAGCTTTCCGAAGGATCAGGAAAAAGGTTTTGCATCAAGCCTTTTTTGTGGTCTTTGATTAAAGACAACTTTTGGCTTTGGGCTGCTATTACTTCATCTAAGGAAGAAAGGCAGGTGGCGATTTTTCGTTGTTCTTTGAGTGAAGATGGAAAAGGTAAATTAATTTCAGAAAAAGTTGATTTGTTTATAATCGGTACTGCATGGTTTCCTGCAATTGAAGCTATTTCTGATGAATTTGCATCAAGTAAGGAATATAGATAATCATTAGAATAGTCATTAAAAGCGAGTAATGAATTTAACTGTTGGTTAGTAGCACATTCAAATTTGTTTTGAGCAATTTTGCCAATTGTAGAGCCTATACAAACAAACAGAACACTTCCTGCTTTAATTTGCCTTGTCTTTGAAAAACCTAATTCTGTTAATGTAGTTCTCGTTTGGCTAACAATTCTTTTATCACTTATATCAGCAGGCGATACAAACATTTTCTCTCCACCATAGTAAAGCGGTTCATTGGTACTTGGTGTATTACCTGTAATTATTTCTGCAACTTCTCCCAAATTCTTCTCCCCCCATTCTCCCTCATTCTCAAACTCTGGAAACCGCAATTCGGGTATTAATTTATCTTTACTCATAAGCTGCGTTTATTGTCTGAACCACTGATTTTTTTGATTTCGGGATTTCCCAGATTTGTTTCATCGACATTTATATTAATCATGTTTTAATCATTTAATCACATAAATCAGTGGTTCGGACATCAGTGGTTCGGACGTTGATTTTGTTGGTTAAACTTCTTGTTCACCAATCGTTTGTGTTGTAAACTTTTTGCACCAAAATTGATCAATAATCCTACTTCTAAATCGTAAGCTTCTAAATAATTAATGGCTTGAGCAAGGTGAACATCTTCTAAAATTGCTATTGCTTTTAGTTCAACAGAAACAACGCCTTCCACTAAAAAATCAACTCTTCGTGTTCCAATCTGCTGCTGTTTATAGTATATGGGCATTTCATGTTCACGACTAAATGATAAGCCTTGGTCTGTCATTTCAATTTCTAACGCTCTTTGATAAATAACTTCCTGAAAGCCATTGCCCAAAGCCGAATGGACTTTCATTGCACATCCTATTACTTTTCCTGTAATTTCTGAATATTTATACGCTTCTTTTATCATCATTAATCATTTAATCAAACAAATCAGTGGTTCAGACAATGTAGGCATTCAGTCCACTAATTTCTCTATCTCCAGCTATTTTTTTTAATTGGGGCACTAAGTCTGCCATCAATGCCAATTCTTTTACCCTGCGTTCTTTCCAGCTCAAGTCTAAGGGTTCTAACAGGTCGGTGAGTTTTTCTCCGTCAAAAATCATTCGGCTTAGGATGTTTTCTACAAAGCTTTTCAAGTCTGCTGTTTGCAAGCCGTGTTGGTGAGCAATGGCAGCTAGTTCTTTGTTGTATTTATCATCTTTAAAAGTGTCGTATCCTTTTCGCAGCGTTTCTGCATCTTGTCCAGTGTTCCAATCCAACCCATTGATGTATTCAGTTAAGTCTTCCAGCTCATCCATCATATTCGCATTAGAACTCAGCAAACCAATCACCTGTGCTTTGGTCATTTTTTGCTTGGCAGGTTTTTGTTGCGTACTGTCGGCAATCAAACTCATGATGTAATCATAATCAATCACAGCTGAGGCAAACAACACAAATTCAAAATCCAATTGCTTAATTTCTGGTGGTACATTTTCACCTTCTGTTTCTTGTCGTTTTTTAAATTGTTTTGCGGTTTCTAAATAAGAACTTCGGAACTCTAAAAAAGTATCTTTAGGTAATATTTGCTCAATAGCTTTCTTTTGTTCGGGTGCTAAATTGGTAAATTGTTCTAAAGCAAGCAGTTGGCGTTGTACTTCTTTAAAATTCTGTATAAAGGCTATTCTAGCTGCATCGCCTTTAAGGTTGTACACTTCTTGCGGCTCGTTTACCAAATTGTGCTCTTGCATAAAAATGCCCAACTTTTCTACGGCATCTTTATACTTTTCAATCACCACAGGTGCAGGATCTACCAGCCATATTTCTCTAGACTTAAATTCGTCTATGCCTGAAAATAAGGCAATAGCATTGTTAACGGCATCTTGTTGTGAACGAAAATCCAGGATATTGCCGTGTGGTTTTGTATCGTTCAACACACGGTTGGTACGTGAAAAAGCTTGAATCAAGCCGTGGTATTTTAAGTTCTTATCTACATACAACGTATTCAGGTATTTACTATCAAAGCCTGTGAGCAACATATCCACCACTATGGTAATGTCTATTTTATTTTTGTGTGGATAGTCTTTGTTGCTGTATTTCTGGTCTTTTATGCGTCTTTGTACATCTTGATAATACAAATCAAATTCATTAATGATGTGACTTGTGCCAAATTGTTTGTTGTAATCGGCAATGATGGTTTTGAGTGCCGCTTTCTTTTCCTCAGGATTTTGTTTGTTGTCTTCTTTTTCTTGTGTTAAATCTTCTTGTATTTGTTGAATGTCGCTATTGCCTTCGGCAGGTGGTGAAAAAACACAAGCAATATTGAGTGGAATAAAGTCAGGGTGAGACAAGGCGTGCCTTGTCTGTACGCTTTTGAAGAGCTGATAGAATTCAATGGCGTTGTTTATAGAAGCCGTTGCCAAAACTGCATTGAATCTTCTTGAATTGGTTGCCGCATCGTGTTTATCCAAAATGGCTTCTACTACAGCCTGTTGGGAAGCCTCCCCACCCGACCTCACCGAAGGCGAGGGAGCTTTTGGCTTAAAATAGTCAATATGAAATTTTAAAACATTTTTATCCTCAATAGCGTGGGTGATGGTGTAAGCATGTAATTGCTTTTGAAAAATGTCTTGCGTGGTTTTGTAAGATGCTTCTTCGCCTTCTCTTATTTGATAGGTAGCGTTTTCATCAAAAATGGGTGTGCCTGTAAAACCAAATAACTGAGCGTTCGGAAAAAACGCTGTAATCGCTTTATGATTATCACCAAACTGCGAACGGTGGCATTCATCGAAAATGAAAACCATCCGCTTGTTGCGAAGTGGCTCTAATCGTTCTTTGTAATTTTTTTTGTTGGTTCCATCTAAAGCCAATCCT
>JAAFJZ010000080.1 GCA_013298205.1 Cytophagales bacterium | reverse complement strand
AGTAGATTTTTTTTTCGATTGTGCGCTAACTGATAAGCTGAATGCGCTTAAAGCAAGTAAATAAGCAAGTATGCGGTGATTAGATTTCATTTGATAAATTAGTTTAAAATTTGTTTTAATTTGATGCCACAAAAATATATAAGAAATGTAATAAAAAAGAGTTTTTATTATATTTCTTATTTGTATTGATTTCCAATTCGCAATTAGCAATATATTTTACCTAGATTTGAGTTTTTTTAAATTATAAATTTTTAATCAAATTTATTTAGAAAACTAAAGTGCTTATGAAATCACAATCTTATCTTATCAAAGGTGTTCAAATCGTGAATGAAGGCAAAATATTTACATCCGATTTATTAATTGAATCTGGAAGAATAGCCAAAATATCTTCATCTATTTCACCTAAAGGAAATGAAATCATAATAGATGGGCAAGATAAATATTTGTTACCAGGCTGCATTGACGATCAAGTACATTTTAGAGAGCCTGGACTTACGCACAAAGGGGAGATTTATACTGAAGCCAAAGCGGCAGTAGCTGGAGGGGTTACCTCTTTTATGGAAATGCCCAATACTCAACCCATTGCTTCCACTTTGGCATTATTAGAAGATAAATACGAAAGAGCTTCACAAGTTTCTTTGGCTAATTATTCTTTTTTTATGGGTACAACCAACTCAAATGCAGATGAAGCTTTACAAATAAACCCTAAAAACGTATGTGGAATCAAAATTTTTATGGGCAGCTCTACGGGAGATATGCTTGTGGAAAATCCTGAAACTTTAGATAAACTTTTTGCTCAAAGTCCTACATTAATCGCCATTCATTCTGAAAATGATAACATAGTAAAAAGGAATCTTGAAATATTAAAAACAGAATTGGGAGAAGGGATTACCGCAGATGCACATCCTTACATAAGGAGTGTAGAAGCTTGCGTAAGCTGCACAGAAAAAGCGATAGCTTTAGCAAAAAAATGGGGAACTAGGTTACATATTTTACACATTTCAACAGCGGATGAAATTCGTTTTTTTGATAACTCTATACCTTTAAAAGACAAAAAAATCACTTCTGAAGCCTGTGTACATCATTTATGGTTTGATAGTAGTGATTATAAAAGACTTGGAAACCAAATTAAGTGCAACCCTGCCATCAAAGAAGCCAAGCATAAAGAGGCTATTTTTCAAGCCATTTTAGACGACATAATAGACGTAATTGCTACTGATCATGCGCCACATACTTTAGAAGAAAAATTATTACCTTATTTGAATGCTCCTTCTGGTCTACCTTTGGTGCAACATAGTTTGAATATTATGCTGGAATTTTATAAAAAAGGTAAAATTTCGCTTGAAAAGATTGTAGAGAAAATGGCACATAATCCAGCTATTTTATTTCAAATCAAAGAAAGAGGATATATAAAAGAAGGATTTATGGCAGATTTAGTTTTAGTTAACCTTAATGATGTAACCGAAGTTCAACGAAGTAATTTACAGTACAAATGCAAATGGTCGCCTTTGGAAGGTACTAAATTTCATTCATGTATCACCCAAACTTTTGTTTCGGGTCATTTGGCTTACAACAACGGCACGTTTGATGAAACTAAAAAAGGAGAACGATTATTATTTGATAGATAAAAAAAAAACAACAACTTTTATAAAATTAATACTTCATATTTCTAAATTAAGCAATATGAAGTATTGACTCCTTTTTAAAAAATTAAAATTTTTAGGAAAAAGCACAAATTACGCCTCCCATTAATGCAAAGCAAACAATCCAATAACCTGCATTAATAGCAATATATACAAATCCTTTTCTTTCAAAAAGTGCATTAACCGTTGTAACGGGCAAAGCAAGCATGATACCCGCAATTACACCATGAAAAGCGCCATGTTTGAATGTACGAAAATTGTTTCCGTATTTCGTCATAAAATCATTTAACATTGCATTAAGCTCTGAGCTTTTGTTAGCAAAACTAGGTTCATCCATCACAATAGAAAAAACATGAAATTGATGAATAACCATAAAATTAAGTGCTAAAGAAGCGAAAAAACTAAATAAAATCGTAAATCCAAAAATCAAAGGCATGTTTGCATTTTTGATTTTTTCATCTGATAAACCTGAAGCTTCTTGCCATTTTTTACCCAAAAAACTTGGGTTGTACCATAAAAACCCAACAGCCATAGGAATAAATGATGTTGTTAAAAGAATTAACCAATTGATAGACATAAGAAATTTATTTTTTAAATATTCGCAAAATTACAAAAAATATAGTTTTGAAAAACAAAATAATATTGATTCGTTCAAATAAAACTCATTTTTCAATGAAACTTTCTTTCAACTAAAATTAAGTTTCATTGATAAATAACTAAAAATTGTTTTTCTTTTCTTCTTCCAGCACACTTATTTTTTTATCAATAGAATACAAATAAAAACCTATTCCAAAGAAAATAATCAAAATTACAGCTAATACTACATAAATTTTGCCATTGCTACGAAACGTGTCAGCCATTTCTACTTCTTGAGCAAATGAAAGTGTGTGAATTAAAAAAGTAAGAATAAGAATTGATATAAATTTAGTTTTCATGAATGTTATTATTAATTGGTCCAGTTATAATTAAATTGATTTAGATTTTCAATAGAGGCTTTAAGTAGCAAAATACTTCCCATAATATCTTTTTTATGACATATTTCTACTACTTGATGTATATGGCGAGCAGGAATAGAAATTGCTCCAGCAATCGCTCCAGATTTTCCATTTCTTTGAAGTGGTCCTGTATCTGTACCACCTGCGGCTAAAATTTCTGGTTGCCATACAATTTGATTTTGTTGGGCAATTGATTTTAAATATTTTACCATACGAATATCTGCTATGGCTGAAGAATCCATGAGCTTAATGGCAGTCCCTTCACCGAGCTTAGTGCAGACTTCTTCGGGTTTGGCTCCTGGCACATCATAAGCTATGGTTACATCTAGCCCAAGAGCAAAATCAGGATTTATATTATGAGCTGCTACTTGCGCTCCCCTTAAGCCCACTTCCTCTTGAACCGTAAAAACCGCATAGAAATTATAAGGGATGGAACTTAATTTTTTTAATGTTTCTATTAATATATATACAGAGACGCGATTGTCTAATGATTTGCTACAAACACAATCGCCCATTTCGATTAATTCCCTCTGACGGCTTACAGGGGTACCGATTTCAATGTATTTGATCAATTCTTCTTTTGGTAAACCTGTATCTATAAAATAATCACTTAACTTAGGAGCTACATTTTTTTCTTCAGCCGACATGATATGTATAGGTTTGCTTCCCATTACACCTGTTATATCTTTTTTTCCATGCAAAATGACTCTTTGAGAACTTAAAGTTTTGGGGTCAAAGCCGCCTACAGGTTGAAATTTTATAAATCCTTTATCGTCTATATAACTAACTATAAAACCAATTTCATCTAAATGTGCAGCAACCAAAATATTTTTTGATGCGTCTAAACCACGTTTCAATACAACCAAATTTCCCATTGCATCGGTGTACATTTCATCACAAAAATCTTTTATTTCTTCTTTAACCAACTCTCTAATCTGGTATTCAAAACCAGATATTCCTGGCGTTTCACTTATTTTCTTTAATAAAGGAATATTTACATTTTGCATGAATAATATAGTTAAATCGATAAGAATATTTGTGAGATTCGTAGCTGTAAAAGCAGTTAATCGCATTTCAAAATTATATTAAAATTTTGAAAAATTTAATTTTTTCTTTAAAACGCACTTTTTCAAGGTTAATGTTTAAAACCAAAAGTCAAACTATTTAATATATATTCGCATAGAATTACATAAAAAAAGTTTTGTGTTTCTGTATAAATGTATTTTATTCGTAAAAACAAATATTTTAAATAAATATGATACTTCTAGTAGAAGATGAACCCAAATTGGCTGCCTTTATTAAACAAGGACTTTCCGAAGCTGGTTATGAAATAAAAGTAGCCATAGATGGAAAAGAAGGAAAAATAGAGGCGCTAAGCCAAGATTTTGAACTAATTATTTTAGATATTTTACTGCCACATTTTAATGGAATAGAAATTTGTAAATCTATAAGGGATTCTAAGGTTCAAACTCCTGTTTTGATGCTTACTGCTTTGGGAATGATTGACGATAAAGTAAAAGCCTTTGAGAGTGGTGCAGACGATTATCTAACCAAACCTTTTGATTTTAAAGAACTTTTGGCAAGAGTAAAAGTGCTTTTAAAAAGGAAAAGTGAACTTCCTAATATTAGCTCTAAATTGATTTTTGGAGAAATAGAGATGGATTTGAACCAAAAAACAGTTAAAAGATCAGGTCAAAAAGTAGAACTAACTTCTAAAGAATTTTATTTACTAGAATTTTTTATCAAAAATCACGACAAAGTAGTTTCTCGTGCCGAAATCGCTCAAAAAGTTTGGGACATACATTTTGATACCGGAACAAACGTAATCGATGTTTATGTAAACTTTTTGAGAAAAAAAATTGACAAAGATTTCAATCTTAAATATATACATACTGTGGTAGGAATGGGATACATATTTAGAAATGAAGCTTAAAAAAAATGGAAATCACTAAAAATTTAATTTTTATTCAATTTTCAATTAATTTGAATTCCTATTTAAAAGCTGATTTTAGAGATTTTTAGGAACTAATTCCTTTAACTTGAAGTCAAAAATTATTTTTAATTTTTGACTTTTTTTGAAATCATTTTTTCTAAAATTCAAATAGCTCTTCAATAATTTTAACTTTAATATTTTTGATTAAAAATAAATTCCTTAGCTAACATGATAAAAAATTTATGAAAAAATAATTAATTATTTGGAATTATTATAAATAACTTTACATTTGCACTATGTTTATTTAAACCAATTCCAAATAACAAAATGAAAAATTTAATATTATTTTTATCATTACTTCTTTTTTTTGCAAACTGTAACAAACCCTCTGAACCTAATCCTAAAGCTGATAATAGATCTAAAATAGTAAGCACTTATGCCGATATGGGTTTTGTGATGTATTCAGATGCAGTTTCTGAAGCCAAAAAACTTCAAACCGAAATAACAAAATTTATAAATGCTCCTTCCGCTTCAGGATTAGAGACTTGCAAAACGGCTTGGAAAGCTTCTAGAGTTCCATATGCTCAAACAGAATCTTATCGTTTTTATGCAGGCCCGATAGATGGAACTAATGGCAAAGAAACCTATATAAACGCATGGCCACTTGATGAGGCAGCCATGGATTATGTGGTAGGAAATACTGTTTCTGGTATAATTAATGATTTAGTTAATTTTCCTGTAATTTCAGAAAGTGTTTTATTTGATAATAACCAAAAAGCTAATGAAGAAAGTGTTGTTACAGGCTACCATGCTATAGAATTTTTGCTTTGGGGTCAAGATTTAAGTACAACAGGTCCAGGAAATAGACCTTACACTGATTTTGTAGATGGAGGTACAAATCAAAATCAAGCCAGAAGACGACTTTTTTTGAAAACCACTATAGATTTATTGATAAAACATTTAGAAGAAGTTGCATCAGCTTGGGCTCCCAATGCAAGTAATTACAGAAAGGATTTCGAAAATCCTGCGAACGTAAAAGTCAGTTTAGCAAAAATATTGGTTGGATTAGGGAAATATACAAAAGGAGAAATGGCAGGTCAAAGGATATCTGTTGCCTTAAACTTAGTTAGTCAAGAAGATGAGCATGATTGTTTTAGTGATTATACCACTCAAGATATGAAAACATGGCAAATCGGTTTAGTTGGAATTTATACCGGCAAATATATCAAGCAAGATGGAACAACAGTTTCTGGCTATAGCTTTAGTCAATTTGCAAAAGAAAGTAATAAAAGTATAGATGATAATATTTTATCAAAAATGAAAGCCAGCTCAACGTCTGTTAATAGTTTAACTTTACCTTTTGATATAGGTATATCTACAGAACCAGATAAAACTACTATCGGAAGTTTTGTGCAAAACCTTCGTTTGCAAGCCGATAGTTATACAGACTTAATTAACATACTTGATATTAAAAAAGAATTTGACACATTAAATGTTGATTAAGAAAATAATGAAAACTTTGAAATTTGTACTTATTTATGGTTTAGTTTTTTTTATTTCTTGTAAACAGGAAGAGCAAAAAACAAATTTAATTGAGTCTGAATACCACCTTTCAGGAGGAGATGCTACAACCCAAGATGCAAGCTTAAATGCATTTGGCAATCAAGTAAAAGGAGCGACAGGAGATGAGGCCACTAAATTTGAAATTGGAAACTCATTTTTTAGATCCGTTTGGGTTATTGCTCCATCTTCTACTTCTGCTCGAGACGGTTTGGGTCCATTCTTAAATGCAAATTCTTGCTCTTCATGCCATGGCAATGATGGCAGAGGAAGACCGGAGTTTGATAAAGGTCTACTTTTGCGATTAAGTGTAGATGGTTCTGGAGTACATGGCGAACCCAAAGCAGATTCCATATATGGCGGGCAACTAAGCGTGGCTGCCATTAAAGGGGTTTTGAAAGAGTGTGAAGCCAGCGTAAATTATGTAGAAATTCCAGGAAATTATGCAGATGGAACTGGTTTTAGTTTAAGAAAACCAATTTACACAATTTCAAATCTGAATTATGGCCCTTTAGAAAGTAATTATAAAATTTCACCTAGAGTAGGTCAACAAGTATATGGTTTAGGATTGTTAGAGGTAATCAATCCGGCAGATATACTTATGAATGAAGATATTACAGATATAAATCAAGATGGAATTTCGGGTAAGGCCAATAAAGTTTGGAGTAAAATTAGCAATCAAGTTGAATTAGGAAGATTTGGTTGGAAGGCAAATCAGCCCAACTTGTTTCAACAAACATCAGATGCTTTTAATGGTGATTTAGGAATTACTTCCAGCTTAAACCCCAACGAAAATATTACTGGAAAAACACAGAAAATAAATTATGGCTCATTAATCACTGGTGGAAATCCTGAAATTCAAGATAAAGAACTTCAAGCAGTTGTATTTTATATGCAATCTTTGGCAGTACCAGCTAGAAGAAATTATAAAGACGCAGATGTAATAGCAGGAAAAAAAATATTCATAGACTTAGGGTGTCATAAATGTCATACCCAAAAGTTCCAAACCGGCTCCTCGCCTATTAATCAGCTTTCAAATCAAACTATTTACCCATATACTGACTTACTTTTGCATGACATGGGAGATGATTTGGCAGATGGTCGTTCGGATTTTAATGCGAATGGAAACGAATGGCGCACCCAAGCACTTTGGGGAATAGGGTTGATACAAACAGTAAATAAACACACTTTTTTATTACATGATGGAAGAGCAAGAAATATAGAAGAAGCTATACTTTGGCACGGAGGAGAATCTGCAATTATTATTGATAAATTTAAAAAAACGCCTAAAACGGAAAGAGATAAATTAATTAAATTCTTAGAAAATTTATAAATTAGCAGTCTTTAAACATTAATTTAAACAAATTTTTGTTTTCAAAAAATGATATTATTAATATTGTCTGTTAAAAAGGGATTGGAACTGAATTTAAAAAGAAATTAATGACAAAATATAACACAGTAATGTTAGTTGATGACAATGAAACTGATAATTTTATTAGTCAAAAAATAATAGAACTTACAGGATTTGCTAAAAACATCATAGTAAAAAGTTCCGGTAAAAGCGCGTTAGAATTTCTGAATAACAACCAGACCAATGCAGACGCTTTACCTGAATTAATTTTCTTAGATATCAACATGCCAATTGTTGATGGTTTTGTGTTTTTGTTTGAATTTGAAAGATTCTCAGAACTTTTGAAAAGTAAATGTAAAATAGCTATTCTTTCTTCATCAGATAACAAAAGAGATATAGAAAGAATAGTAGATAATGAATACGTAATTCGTTACATTACTAAGCCGCTTACAGATGAAGCATTGAATGAATTTAACTAATTAAAAATGTTCTGATCTGTAATTTTCATAAAATTGAAAGAGAATTATTATCAGATATTAGGTTTAAACAACAAAGCTTCTCCAATTCAAATCAAGCAAGCATTCAAAAAACTTGCCTTTACCTTCCATCCAGACAAAAATTTAGGTAATCCTGATGCAGAAGAAATTTTTAAACTTATAAACGAAGCTTACCAAACTTTATCAAATGCTGATAAGAAGTTCGTTTATGATTCTAAGTTAAATCAGATTAACTTAGAAAAAGCAATTTTTACAACTTCTTCAAATACACAGCCCAAAGCAACTACCACCCAAAGAAAGGCTCCATTTAAACAAAAACCACCTCAAAAAACTAATCGTATAGACGGCAAATCTATACTACTGGCTTTTACATTTATGGTTGTTATTGGTTGTATATGTTTATTTGGAGGCATGTTAATGAATAAATCTACTGCTAAACAGCATATAAAACTAGCCTATGAATACCTTAAAGCAGATTTATATGTAAAATCAAAACTTGAAGTCGAAAAAGCAATTGATTTCGATGAAAATAACCCAGATTCGTATAAAATTTTAGCTCAACTTGCTATTCTTAGAGCTGGAGATTTTCGTGAAGCTATTTACAATTACAACAAAATATTAACTATCAGCCACAGAGATTCTTTAGAATTTTTACCCAAAAGAGCCAAAGCTTATACTCAAATTGATAAATATGAAGAAGCTATAATGGATTTAAAGTATGTGCTACAAAAAAATAAAGGACAAGATTCGGTTTGGGCAGAAATAGGTAAACTTTATTTACTTTATTTAAATAACTTGAATGAAGCAAAAATAAACTATCAAAACGCTATCAATTTAAAACCACAAAACTACACATATTTGTTTGGTTTAGGAATTTGTCAAATAAACCTAAATGAAAATGAAGAAAGTATCATTTCACTACAAAAAGCTTATTCGCTCAAAAAAGAACCCAAATATCTGTATTATATATCAAAAGCGTACCAAAACTT
>JAAFJZ010000008.1:16865-17374 GCA_013298205.1 Cytophagales bacterium | reverse complement strand
TTAGTAAAAAACGAAAACTATTATTTGAAAAATTAATTAGTAAGCTAAAATGTAGGTTTTTTGGTGATATTTGTAATTAGATATGGCAAAGTATACCAAATATTTGTTCTTTTTAAGCGTAATTTTATCAATTACCACATCTTTTTTAATGCAAAATGGCGAAAGGGAAATTTATCCTTTTTATTCATGGCGTTTATTTGGTAAACCTTGCGGAAATTCTTCTAATGAAATCGAATATAGATTATATGCAATTAAAAATAGCGATATCATAAGAATTTCTAATACAAGTGGAGTTCTTTTTGACGGCAATCAAAAAGCTGGTTTTATTAATAAATATGGGGATTTGATTGCTAAACACGTTAACGAAAAGGAGAATAAAATAAAAGTTGCTCGGTTTGCAAAATGTATTGAGCCACAATATGATACTTTTTTATTGGTTCAAGAACGTTTTGATGGCAAAGATCTTATGAAGCCTAAATTTATAATTCATACCCAAATTATTACACAAC
>JAAFJZ010000008.1:0-16855 GCA_013298205.1 Cytophagales bacterium | reverse complement strand
TTTTTAACTTTCGATTTTCATATTATTTAGTTAGGATATTTACTCTTTTATGGTTGTTTGTTCAATATAGAATATTTAAAAAATTTTCTTTAAGACCCCAAGATTTTTATGAATCATCTTATTGGATACAAGACCTTTTTTTTCCTGTATTTCCATCAGAATTTTATTTTTTATTATTAGAAATCACTTGTGCCATTTTGGTTATCTTGTCCATATTCTATCAAAAAATTTATATAAACTGCTTTATATTCGTGTTGCTAGCACTTATAAATATTCCAATTGTAAGTTATAATGGAGCTTCACATACCAACCATGTATTTGTTTTAAGTTATTTTTTTAGTATCTTCTTATTGCCAAAAAAATTAAAAGAAGAAGACATCAAATATATTGAGTATTATTATGCAGGAATGCTAATAACATACTCATTTTCAGGATTTTGGAAGATTTTTTCAATGATTAAAAATACTATAACTCAAAGTTCTAACTTACTGTGGTGCAGTGAAAACGCTGCCAAAATCAACACTATATCAAGTTATCATTATGTAGATTTAATTCCTCCAGATTTTATAATTAATAGCTATGATAATTCTACTTTTTGGTTTTATTTCACACTTTTTGGAATTGCATTTCAGTTTTTATGCGTTCTAGGAGCTTTTAATCGAAATAAGCTTACACTTGTTATGATTTTTTTAATCACTTTTCATTTTTACACGCAATACTTTGTTTTGGCAGACTTAGGAATTGCCAAATTTGGACTAATTATTTTATTTTTTCCTTATCACATTTTTTAAGACTAAAAATGAAACTTAAATAAATGGTTCATTTGGAGGAAAGTAATAAATATAGATAATTTAGTTATAAATTTGCATAAAAGTATAAAAATATGAAGCTTTGCTGAATGATATTTATACTTTAAAAGCTTTTTGTATAGTTTTAATAAATATTCTCAAAATTTGAAAATAATATTGTTTAGTAGAATACAAGATGGCAAAAAAAAAAATCTTTACAATAAATGATGATTTAATCAAAGAAAAAAAAACTAACCCTATTTTAAATTTTTTTACTACACATTCACTTTTCGCTATTTTAGCTTTATTCTTTGGTACCTATTTTATTCTTTACACTCCTCCTATGCAAGTTCCTGATGAGCGTGCGCATATCAAAAGAGCTTATTATTTATCGGAAATCACAAATGAAATTACTAAAAAAGACTCTATTTATGTTATAAGTTTACCTGTCAGCTTAGATTCTTTAGTAAATCCTTTTAATTATTTATTATGGCAGCCCAATAATAAAATTAAATCTAAAGAAATAAAATCTGTACTTAAATTTGAGATTAATACAGAATTGAGAAAGGATAATTTTTTTGATGCTAATAATTATTTTTATTTCAGCTACATACCACAAATTCCTGCATGGTGGATTTGTAGGGCTTTAAATGGAAGTGTGTTATTTTATTATTATTTAGGCAGGTTTTTTGCTCTGTTTTTTTATGTTTCATTGATTTATTTTGCCATTAAAATAACCCCGTTCGCAAAATACGTTTTTTTTTCGATTGCACTTTTCCCAATGTCTTTATCATTAGCAGGCTCGTTTAATCCAGATAGCGTAAACATTTCAATTACAATTTTGCTTTTAGCTTGTTTTTTTAATGTTTTATCTAAAAACCCAAGTCACGTTTTATTTACAAAATACTTTATTTTAGGGGCAACCTTAATTATTGGAGTTTTAAAAACAATTTACTTTCCATTTATTTTTTTAATTTTATTTGTTCCTCGTTCATTTTTTAAAACACAACTTAATTTTTATTTATACAAAACCTTAGGTGTTTCTTTAGGCTTACTATTCGCTTTTGCTTGGTATAAATATTTTTCATATACCGCAGCTTTGCCTCAAGGATCAGTTGGAGATGAATTGATAAAACCTGATTTGCAAATTGCAAAAATCATTAATCATCCTTTGGAATATTTGAACATAATTTTTTACACTTTTGAGATTATGTATAAATTTTATTATCAAAGTATCATAGGTATTTTGGGTTATTTAGATACAATGTTAAAACCTTGGATGTATTCTTATGTATTTTTAAGCTTGATTTTATCTGTTTTTATCAGTAATAATATTGATTTCAAGATTAATAATTACCAAAGATTTGGATTATTATTGATGTGTTTAGCAATTATTCTATTAACCATGACAGGTATGTTTTTAATAACACCAATCAATAGTACAGTAATAGTTGGTGTACAAGGGAGATATTTTATACCTGCATTGATTTGTTTAGCTTGTTCTATTTCTGGATTCTTACCCACAGAGTTTAAACATAATGTATTTAAAAATAAAATTTTGCTAAGTGTTATTGTAATAATCATTTTTGTTATTTTGTATAATACTGTTGAAGTTTTAAAAATGAGGTATTTCGGTAGATTTTAAACTATGAAAAACAAAAAAAACGATATAGAAATCAAATTTTCAGGATTAATCAATTTTGACAAAAAAACTAAAATTTTTGTATATGGGCTACTTATAATGTATGTATGCTTGAGTATGCTCAAAGTACATACATCCTCGTTACCAATATGGGATAGTGTATTTGGTAATCCAAAACCTAGAGGTTTGATTTTGGGTCAACCTAGAGGAATTCGTCAAGATGAATGGATGATTATGGCTCCAGCGGTGTTATCTCAATCTAATACTAATTTTAACATCACTAATTCTGCTTTTGGGGCAGGAAATTCTCCAGCATTTTTAGGTCTTCCAGTAAAACATATCACTAGTATTTTAAAACCAAGTTTTTGGCCCTATTTTGTTTTTGATGTTGAACGTGCTTTTGCTTTTAGTTGGAACATGGCAATATTTTTTTCCATTATAAGTACGTTTTTGCTGTTTATGCTTTTAACAAAGAGCGATTTTTATGTTTCATCGGGAGCAGCATTATTTATTTTCCTTTCTTCAGCTGTTCAATGGTGGTCTTATGGTATCATATCTAATATGTCTACTTTGAATTTTATTGTTTTGGCATTTATTTACATACTTTATAGTAAGGATTTGAAATTAATTTTATTTTCATCAATATTACTATTATTGTATGCTTTTGTATTTTTAACATCGCTTTATCCGCCTTGGCAGATTCCACTTTTGTATCTCTACACGTTGTTACTTATTGGATTTTTAGTTAAAAACTGGAATATCGAAATTTTTAAACAACTGTTACCAATTAAACTAATCTCATTTGGCTTTGTAGGATTACTACTTGGGATTTTTGTTTATCTACATCTTGATTTAACGCTCGAAACCATGCAAATAATGGCTGATACCGTTTATCCAGGAAAGAGAACTACAAACGGAGGGGATCTATTGCCTGGGAAACTTTTTTCAGAGTTTTTTGGCATGTTCTTTACCGAAACTAAGTTTCCTGCCAAATGGCTCAATATTTGTGAAGCTAGTAGTGTAGTCATGTTTTTCCCCATTTTATTTTATACTATTGGTAGAAATTATCTTTTAACTAAAAAAATAGATATAACTTATTTATTACTAGTTATTTATATCACAGTCCTTTTAATATGGATATTGGTTGGGTTTCCAACTTTTTTGAGTAAAATCACTTTATTTAGTATGTCGCCTGTTTACCGTACCTTGCCTATTTTAGGGATTGTAAATGTGTTTCTATTGTTTTTATGTTTGGCTGACAAAAATTTGTATTCCAAAAAATCAAATATTGTTGAAACAATTATAACTTTTGTAGCTTTTTTTATTTTCATATTTATAATAAATTCAATTACAAATAATAAAAGCGGAAAATTCTATACTTCATCTCAAATTATTGGTTCAGTTTTGATTTTTGGAACTATTTATTTTTTGATTTGGTATCAAACAAGCGAAAAAATTAAACTCACACTATTGGTCTTATTAGTTTTGGTTAATATCCGTAGTTTGGCTACAAATCCGATTAGTATGGGAATGGAAAGCATCATAAAAAATCAGATAGTACTCGACACAAAAGAAATAGCAACTAAAGATCCTGAAGCTCGATGGGCTGTTTTTGGAAATCAAATGCTCTGTAATTTGCTGAAAGTAAACGGTATTAAATGTATAAATGGAGTAAAGCATGTACCTATTTTAAGCGATATGAAGGTTTTAGACCCGTCAGGTAAAGATAATTTTGTTTATAATAGATATGCACATATTAATATGGGTTCTTTTATAACAGGCACAGATAGTTTGGTTTTCAAATTGAATGAAAATGAAGTAGTTAATGATAATTATTCTTTATATATGGACCCATGTTCACCTAAATTGAAAAAATTGGGTGTAAAATATGTTGCTTTTACTTACCAGCCTCAAGCATCCGAAATTCGATGCATGACTTTGGTTATCAATTCAGGACTTTTGGTATATAAATACAATGATTAGCTCAAAAAAAATTGCAATTGTAATTCCTTGCTACAAAGTTGAAAAACATATCGCTCAAGTAATAATTGAAATTCCTGAATCAGTAGATTATATCATTGCCGTGAACGATTGCTCACCTGATAGTACTGATGTTATCTTGAGCAATTTAGCGACCACAAATTCAAAATTAGTTTACCTCAAACACCATATCAACCAAGGGGTAGGGGGAGCTATGATTACAGGTTTTCAAAAAGCAATTGAATTAGAGGTAGATGTAGTGGTAAAAATGGATGGAGATGGACAAATGGATATCAAATATCTTACCAATTTCATAAATCCTATATTAGAAGACAAAGCCGATATGACCAAAGGCAATCGGTTTAGAAATGTAATTACCATCAAAAAAATGCCAATCGTAAGGCGATTAGGAAATATTGGATTAAGTTTTCTCACAAAAGCATCTTCGGGTTATTGGAATATTTTTGACCCTACAAATGGCTATTTGGCAATACGTGTGGATGTGTTAAAAAACCTTGAATTTAGTCAATTACACAAACGATATTTCTTTGAAAGTTCGCTATTGAACGAACTCTATTTTACAGAAGCCGTAGTAAAAGACATCCCCATGGATGCCAAATATGCCGATGAAAAATCAAATTTATCTATAACAAAAGTATTATTTGAGTTTCCTCCCAAGATTTTTAGAGCTATCTTTAAAAGATTATTTTACAAATATTTCTTCAATGATTTTAGTATTGGTTCTATCTATCTTATCTTTGGAGTGCCTATGATGTTTATAGGTTTATGGTTTGGATTTTCTAATTTTATAAAATACGTAAATCTACATCAAGCAGCACCCACAGGAACAATAATAATACCGACTTTGTTAATAACCTTAGGGTTTCAATTATTGTTATCTTTTGTCAATTTTGATGTTGGAAATTATCCTAGGAAATAGTATTTTTTTAATTAATTCAGAAAATTAAAAGCTTGATTGTTTATGTATAGAGAAATTATAACACCTAAAATGACAACTTTTACTTTGGAATTACCAATAAATTTTGTTGGTAAAAAAGTAGAAATTATAGCTTTTGAAATTAATGAAAATAATAAATCAAAAAGTAAAATTAGTTTCAAAGAAAAATTAAAAAATTTTAGTTTTAATTCAGGTGGATATAAGTTTGATAGACTAGAAGCCACAGATTATGAAAGTTAAAATTGCAGTTTTTTAAACTATTCTAATCTTTTGTCAATTTTGATGTTGTAAATTATCCAAAAAAAATGATTTTTAATGACCACACTTTTGCTGTTTTAGCTTACAAAGAATCTATTTACCTTGAAGATTGCATAGTTTCTTTGATTTCTCAAACTGTTAAATCAAATATTCAAGTATTCACTTCCACACCAAACGAACACATAAAAAATGTATGTTTTAAGTATAATCTAAATTTGAAAATAAATGAAGATGGTGGAACTATTGCCAAAGATTGGAACTATGCTTATAAACATTCTCAAACAAAATTTGTAACACTAGCTCATCAAGACGATATTTATGAAAAAACTTTTTGTGAAAAAAAACAAAAACAATTAAAAAACAATACTTTAATTTGTTTTAATAACTACTCTGAAATAAAAAAAAATCAAGTAGTTAGATTTAACATTATGTTGATAATTAAATCAATACTTTTAATACCTTTTTTTATAAAAAATAATATTTCAAATTGTTTCTTTAAAAAATCAATTCTTTTGTTCGGTAGTCCAATATGTTGTCCAAGTGTAACGTATAACAAAGAAAAATTAGCTAATTTTGAGTTTGATACAAATTTAAAAAACAATTTAGATTGGAACGCATGGTACAATATGGCAAATATGAAAGGCGGTTTTATTTTTATCAAAAGTCAAATTATGCAACATCGAATTCATTCAGAATCAGAAACAACAAATTCAATAAAAGAAAATATAAGACTAAAAGAAGATACAATTATGTTTGAAAAAATTTGGGGTAAAACCATTTCTAAATTTATAATTAAATTTTATTCATTAAGTTATCAGTTAAATTGAATTATGTTTTTTGTTAGTTATTCCCCTCTAATTAAAATATGAAAAAACTTATACGAATAATTAAAGAAAATAAGATTTTTGAACCTTTTTTGTTTTTAATAAATTCTATATTGTTGATTACTGATAGATTGGCAAAAGTAGGTAGTAGAAAAATCGTAAATAACACTTTACTTATAGTTCGTGTTGATAAATTGGGTGATTATGTGATGTTTAGAAACTTTATTTACGATTTAAAAAACAATAATAATTATAAAAACTACAAATTCACTTTAATTGGAAATGTAGCTATTAAAAACTTTGTACTTAGTTTTGATAATTTATTATTTGATAATTTTATTTGGATTGATATTTACAAATTCACAAGTAATTTAGTTTATAGATTTAAAATCGCTAGAAAAATATATTTATCAGGATTTGAAGTTACAATTTGCCCTACTTACAGTCGTGTGTTAGTTTTAGACGATTTTATTGCAAATGTTGCTGATTCTAATGTGAGAATTTGCCAAGAATCAAATCTCAATAATCAAAAAAATTGGGAAAGGAAATGGGGAGATAAATATTATACCAAAATATATGACGTTTCCAATAAAATAATTTTTGAATACTTACGAAATCAATATTTTATTAACCTTTTGATTAATAATACTGAACATAAAACGGAATTAAAACTAACTTCTACTGAAAATACATTACTAAAAATACCTACTAATTTTTTAGTTTTTGTACCAGGAGCAGGTGATAATTATAGGCAGTGGTCGCCACAAAATTTTTCTCTTCTCGCAAAAAATATAACTAATAACTTAGATGTTGAAATCTGGCTCTTAGGAGCTCCAAATGAAAAAAAAATTGGTGATGAAATATGTAAATTTGCACAAAACGATTTAATTAAAAATCAAATTGGAATCTTGAATTTTAAAGATTTAGTTTATGTAATACAACATTCCAAAATGATTATTTCTAACGAAACAGCTACCGTGCATATTGGTGCTGCATTGGACAAACCTGTTTTTTGTATAAGCAATGGCAACCATTTTGGAAGATGGACGGAATATCCTGATGAATTAAATAAGAATATCACATACGTTTATCCTCCCCAAATCAAAGAGCGACTGAATGAAAAAAATGCTCTAGCGACTGAATATTTATTAAAGTCAGAACTAGATATAAACACGATAACAGTTGAGGAAGTATCAAAAAATGTATTAACAATACTAGGCAATGAATAAATCTTGGAAAAGTATTTGTTGGTTATTTTTAAAGATGGGTGTTGTCATTGTGCTTTTATACTTTTTGTATAATAGTATAAATATAAAAAATGTCTGGAATACTATAAAGAATATCAATTTGATGCCGATTATTTTTTATTGTATTATTATTTGGCCACTAACAGTAATCGTTTTAGCATTAAGACAGAAAGTAAGTTTAAAAGTATATGGTATCAATGTAAATTTTTTAACATTATGTAAAAGTATTTATGCGGGAGCTTTTGCAAATAATTTTTTACCAAGTGGGTTAGGAAACGACATTGCAAAATATTTTCATTTACAAAATTCTCAAAAAAATGAAGCATTAAATAAATTAAAATCGGCAATTGTTTATGATCGTTTTATGGGATTAATAGCCAATTTTATAGTAGTTTGTATAGGCGGCAGTTTTATTTTATTATTTAAACCATTCAATAACATTGTATGTATGGTTACTCTTTTTTGTTTTTTTTGTTTAATAATTGTTTTTTTTCTCTACAAGATAATAGATAAACTACCCATTCCACAAATTCGTTATTTAAAAGAGTTATGGATATTTATTAAACATTTTTTTTTATCAATAACACAAGTTAAAAAACTTGTATTGCCTGTTTTGATTTCAATATTTGTTATTTTACTCTCTAATTTTGGATATTATATGTATTTTTTAGCCATAAATAGCGAAACTTCATTGTTATTGATAAATATTTTAATGCCATTTGTTTCAATATCAGAAATGGTACCAATAACTATAAATTCTATAGGGGTTAGAGAAACTGTAAGTATATATTTTTTTGAGAATTATGGAATTATTAAAGAAGAAATATTAAGTGTTATGCTTTTGACTAGGTTTGTTTCTATTATATTATCTTTACCTGGAGCTATTTTTATATTAAAAAAATAAAATATTATGAAAATAGAAGAATGTAAAATTTGTAAACAAAAAACTTCATTTTTAATGCAAAAAAAAATAATGAACAAATATGATGTTAAATATTTTCAATGCGATAATTGTGGATTTATACAAACAGAAAACCCTTTTTGGCTATCAGAAGCATACGAAAGTTCGTTCAATTATTCTGATACGGGAACTGCTTACCGTCCTATATTAAATGCCGCTATGATGCAATCCCTTATTCCATTAATATCAAATAAAAAAGGAAAATTCTTGGATTATGCTGGCGGATATGGTTTGTTTGCACGAATCATGCGTGACATGGGTTTTGATTTTTATACTTATGACAAATATTCACCAAATCTTTTGTCGAGGGGATTTGACTACACCGAATTAACTAATGCTACGTTTGATTGTGTAACTATATTTGAATGTTTCGAACACTTTGATGAACCTTTAAAAGAAATCGAAAAGGTTTTTTCTTTGTCTGAAAATATTTTTGTATCAACAACACTAATTCCTAAAAACAAAAGTGAAATACCTGAGTGGTATTATTTAGGATTAGACCATGGACAGCACATTGCTTTTTATACAAAAATAACAATGAAAATTATTGCAGAAAAGTTTGGATATAATTATTACGGTTTTTTTGGCTATTTTCATTTGTTTACTAAAAAAAAATCAAATAACATAATTTCTAAATTGTTTTTGATATTTGGATATTTTAAATACAAATTTTTTATTCATACATTTGGGTTAAAACCAAAATTTACATCTGATTTAATTAAACTTAGAGATTCAAAAAAAACTATAAATGTCGATGACCTGCCAGGCCTGTAACTCTACAAACAATCAAGAAAAATACCCCAGTAATAATGAAAATTGGGCATTTGATGGAGCTAATTATGCATTTCAAGTTTGCAACGATTGTGGATTTATGTGGGCTTCTCCAATACCTACGATGGCGGTTTTAGATGAATTTTATAAATTTCATTACGATTACAATATGTTTAAATGGCAAGCTCCATTTAAAAAAATCCAAGCAAAGCATCGTTTGTTCAAAATGAGAAATCATTTAAAGCCTAATAACAAATTTTTAGACTTTGGATGTGGACATGGTTATTTAGTAGAATCGGCATCCGAAAAGCAAATTAAAAGTTATGGATTTGATGTAGGAGCAGACAAAATCATTCAAAAACAAACTCATTCGCTTACTTATGGAGTTAATATAGATACCTATAAAGAAAAAGATTTCGACTTAATATCATTGTGGCATGTGCTTGAGCATATGGCAGACCCAATATTTACGCTTAAACAATTAAACTCTAAATTAAAAGTTGGTGGAAAAATATTTATTGCTGTACCTAATAGCGAAAGTTTGGGGTTTAAATTAGGTGGTGAAAAATGGGGATGGTGTCAGCAACCTTATGTACACATTCATCATTATAATCATAAAAACCTATCATTACTACTAGAGAAATCTGGTTTTAAAATTGTAAGTTTTACAACATCCGATACATGGGATGGTAGTTTATATGACGTATTAATGCAACAATTATTTTTTAAAACAAAACCAAGAGGTACTCTTAAAATAGATTACACAAAGAAAATAAATCTTCTTTTAATAGTCGATAGCATACTTAGGTTATGTTTTGCTCCTTTATCTTATCTTTATTCTTTTATAAGAAAAGATAAAAATGAAGGCTCTGAATTAAGAATTGTAGGTGAGAAAGCTTAATTTTTAATTTACTTCATTTATTATCCAAATTATAAATATAACAATAATATTGGTTAAACGGATTTCTTATAAAATTATTTTTTTCTAAGTTTACTCACTTTCCTAAATTTTTATAGTAATTATACATTGATTACTTTATCAGATAAAACATAACTTTTTTTGTTATCATTTTCTATTAAAATACCTACTTTATAATTTCCTTTTGGAATATCTTTTTTATTTAAAATAAAGGTAAATCCACACTTTTGATACAATATTGTTTGAAAATGATTTGCTACTTCCATAGAATAGTTTGATTTGGTTTCAAAAACATATTTTTTATTATCATCAGAGGTTAATACTGTATAAATTGTACTTTGATTAGAATTTTTACCAATTATAAAAGCCCATCCAAATTTTACAATATGGTAATTTTTGAATTCAATTATTTCAAAACCTTGATTTATGTTATTATCCTGTTCAATAGGGACGGAAATATTTACTATGCTAGATTTTATATCATTTAGGGAAATCGGAGGGAAATTATAGGAGTTAAGTTTTTCTGCTTTTTTAAGTATTGGTCTCGATTCAACTGCACCGTTGTAGAGTTCAGGAAAAAAGAAATCATTAAAATTTTCATTATAGCTAATTACTCCTGCTTTTTGTACATAACTCATATTGTTTAATGGAAAAATATTTAAAGAATATGATTTATAACTATAAATAATAGATATAAAAATGAAAAATAAATTAACGGTTTTAGAAAATTTAGAATTTTTATAATATGACATCAAAATTATATATGTAAGTGTTAAATAAATAATTGAATAAAATACATACCTATTGCCTAACGCTTGTTCAACTCCAAATCCTGATCTTGATAATGAAATTACAGCTGATGTTAATAACAAAAAAAATAAATATCCTAAAATTTCAATTTTAATATTTTTTAATTTTAAAAAAATAATTAAAAAAACCAAAATTGCCATTGAAGCTATTCCTGCCTTAAGTGCAATTGATTTTTGAAAAATTACTTGATATATACTTCCACAAAATGTGAAGAAATAAGAAATAAGTTGTTTGGGATTTTCTGTTAACGCTTTTATAATTGAAGGATGGTGTGGACTTTCTTTATAACTATAGAAATATAAAGACATTGTAATCATAAAAAATATAGCCCAAATTAAATACGATTTATAATTACTTTTTAACAAAAATAAAATACCAAATCCAGCAATAAATGTTAGAAATCCATTTCCACTAGTAAAAGTAGATAAAAAAGCAAAAAACAAAGCCAAATAAATTTTGTCTTTTGATAGTAAAAATAAAGCAACAAAAGCAAAAAACAGAACATAGGTATTTTGAACGCTAGACATTGGCCAAATCAAAAACTCCCAAGAACAAATTTGGAGTAAGAATAAAAATACAGGAAGTAAATACAAATATGTTTGTTTGTTCTTGTAGTCGAATATTGAATAACTTAACAAAATCGTTATCAACAAGACTCCAATATTGCCCACAATAGCAATAAACTTAAAATTTATAGTTCCTGTTATTAAAAACGAAAGCAAAAAAATAAATTTTGTAAATACTATTCTATGTTCACTATGCTGACTGTAAAATAAAATAAATTTTTCTAAAAAGTTGTCTGTTTCTATAATTTTATTGAAACCATTTAACAAATCATAATCATCACCAAAAGGAATATTTTCTGTATATTTAGTAACAATATATATGTATCCGACAGTAATTAAAAATAAAAAAACACAAGATAAAATCCAAATATTAGATTCTTTAACTTGGACTATTTCTTTTGGAGTATTTTTTTCTACTGTATTTTTTTTTATTTTCATTTGTATTAAGTTTAATTGATTTATAAATGAGAATTTAATTTATCATTAATTAAAAACGATTTATATTCTTTGAAATTTATTTAAAAATTAATTACTACAAAATAAGTAATAAATTTAATGTAAAAAAATTATAATCAATTTCTTAAAATAAAAAATAGTATTATAATCTTTTTTTAAAATCACCTCTTGAAAAATATTTTTCTAGCCAACAATACATCAAAATAAAGAAATAACGACTTCCCATTTCTTTAATTTTTAGTTTTGATTCTCCTGCTTTTCGGTTTCGCCATGAGTTAGGTACAACCGTATAAGAATAACCTCTTACAATCGCTTTTGCAGGAAGTTCTAATGTTAAATTAAAATGAGGCGACAAAAATGGCTTAATTCCTAAAATAGTTTCTCGTTTATAAAGTTTAAATGCATTGGTAGTATCGTTGTATTTTATCCCCAAAACGACACGAACAATAAAATTTGCTATTCGATTGCTGTACTTTCATTCACTTCTTGGTGATTCCACTTGTAATTGCTCAAAAAATGTAGGTATGGATGGTAAGTTAGATTCTCAGTTTGTATTTCTTCCATTCGCACCCTATTGGTGTGTTGTTTCTCGTATTTCAAAAGATTATTCAAACAGGCTGTAGTTAGTAAGATTCACTTTTAAGGAAGATGCTTATTATTTAAAATATAATTTTAAATAATAAGCATCTAATTTTCAGTACTATATAAAAATTTGCAATTTTTTATTTCTAACAGTAATTGACTCATGTTCAATTACTATCCTAGCGTGAATAATGACATAATTTACATATAAATAATTGATCATCAATTATTTATATGTAAATTATAAATTTTTAAAAAGGTTTAAACCAAAATGTTATACTAATTTTAATCTATTTGTTGAGCTAATCTCAAAGTTGAAGTAAGTACATCTTCAAGATCTCCAAATTTTTCTTGGTAATCAAATGAACTTCTTTTAATTACTTCCAAAGCTTCCTCTCTGCCATAAGTGTGAGTAATTTCTATTTTCTTTTTTGCAGCACCTGGCAAATCTTTATAGGTTAAAAAATAATGTTTTAATCGTTCAATCATAGACGGTGGGCAATCTGAAATATCTTTCCAGTTTTGATATACTTCATCACCTTTTAAAATAGAAATAATTTTATCATCAGCTTCATTATCATCTATCATTCTGAACCCACCAATTGGAATTGCTTTCATTATAACATCACCATGAGTAATATTTCTTTCAGTAAGTACACAAATATCTAAAGGGTCTCCATCTCCAACTATTCCAGTTTTACCAGTTTTTTCCATACAATAATCTGCAACTTTATGGTCACAGAATGTTTTAGGGACAAAACCATACAATGCAGGAAAAACATTTGAATATTTTTGAGGTCTATCAATCATTATGTATCCAGACTCTTTATCAATTTCGTATTTGCAAGTATCAAAAGGTGTCATTTCGATAAAAGCAGTAACAATATTTGGCGCTTCTAATCCAATAGAAATTCCATGCCAAGGATGAGATTTATATCTTAAACCTAATAAATGCCAAATGGGGTCTTTAAATTCTTTATTCATAATTTTTTTTGTTGTGCAAATTAGTTAAAGTTTTATTAGATTTTTAATGATTTAATTACAAAAAATTCAATTAAACTAAATACAATTTTGTTGGAATTAATAGTTTTCTATTTTGAGATTCTGAATCTTAAAAACAAGCTGGTTTATGATTTTTTTTACTATGGCAGAATTTAATACATTTGTGTTTAAAACCATATTGCAATTGTTAGTTTAATACGTTAAATAAAACCAATGTTTCATTTAATTTTAAAAAAATTATACTTAACCAATAAAAAAAATATTAATAACCCATTTTAATATGACCAGAACCAAAATAGCTGCCATTCTTCATAATCCTACTTTAAACCAACAAATTCTTGTAAAAGCTTGGGTAAGAACCAAAAGAGGCAATAAAAACGTTAATTTTATTGCTCTAAATGATGGCTCTACAATCGAAAATATACAAGTTGTAGCTGAAAGCTCTCTTTTTAGCGATGAGTCTCTCAAAGATGTAACAACGGGAGCTTGTATCGCAGTAAAGGGAACTTTGAAAGCTTCACAAGGAGCTGGTCAAAGTGTGGAATTGGAGGCGGAAAGCATTGAAATTTTGGGAAAGGCTGACCCAGAAACGTATCCGTTACAACCCAAAAAGCATTCGTTAGAGTTTTTAAGAGAAATTGCGCACTTGCGCCCACGTTCCAGTACTTTTAGTGCTGTTTTTAGAATTAGACACCAACTTTCTTACGCTGTTCACACTTTTTTTCACCAAAAAGGATTTTCTTATATTCATACTCCTATTATTACAGCATCCGATGCTGAAGGTGCAGGAGAAATGTTTCAAGTTACCACTTTAGATTTGAATAAAATACCAAAAGATGAAGCTGGGAAAATAGATTTTAAAAACGACTTTTTCGGTCGACAAGCCAATCTTACAGTTTCTGGACAATTGGAAGGAGAACTTTTTGCTATGGCTTTAGGGGAAATTTACACATTTGGCCCTACTTTTAGAGCCGAAAACTCCAATACAGCACGACATTTAGCTGAGTTTTGGATGATAGAGCCAGAAATGGCTTTTTATGAATTGCCTGAAAATATGGCTTTGGCGGAAGAGTTTTTGAAATACTTGATTTCTTATATTTTAGAAAATTGTAAAGCAGACCTTGATTTTCTTGCAAAAAGATTTGAAGAAGAAGAAAAAAATAAAAAACAAGAAGAACGTGCAGAAATGGGACTTCTTGAAAAATTAGAGTTTGTGCGTAGCAATGATTTCGTAAAATTAACTTACACCGAAGCCATTGAAATACTCAAGGATTCTAAACCCAATAAAAAAGGTCAGTTCAAATATCCGATTGAAAAATGGGGTTCAGATTTGCAATCAGAGCACGAAAGATTTTTGGTAGAAAAACACTTTAAAAAACCAGTTATTCTATACAATTACCCTAAAGAAATCAAGGCTTTTTACATGAAACAAAACCCGGATAATACTACTGTAGCCGCTATGGATGTTCTTTTTCCAGGTATTGGTGAAATAATAGGCGGTTCACAAAGAGAGGAAAATTTAGAAAAACTTAGCCATAGAATCAAAGAAGTAGGAATTGAAGAACACGCTTTATGGTGGTATCTTGACACCCGCAAATTTGGGGCTTGCCCGCACAGTGGTTTTGGTTTGGGTTTTGAAAGATTGATGCTTTTTATAACTGGAATGTCAAACATAAGAGATGTGATTCCTTTTCCACGCACACCTCAAAACGCTGACTTTTAATATTAAAGATAATTATTTTTTATAACAAATTTATAAACAATAAGTTATAGGTATGTAAATAATTATTCATATCAAGATTGGATAATTATTACTTACATTTACAAATTAAATATAAAATATCAAAATGGCATTATTAGACTACATACTAAAAAAGCCTTCTTACGGCTGGGTAGATTCAAACGGTGAATTAGTGAAACCTAGCAATAAACAAATCGTGGATGAACTATTTGATAGAATCAATATTTTCAAAAGTATAAAAAATTGGATTCCATTCATAGGCTGGTTCTGGGTTATTTGCCTGCTTCCGTTTTTCTTCCTCTCAGCCTTCAAATATTTTAGTTGGTGGGTTGTTCTATCGGCAGCTATATATAGCGTAATTATCATGAGTACACATGGTACAATTTGGTACCATCGCTATGGCACACACAGAGCTTTTGTATTTAAAAATAAATTTTGGCGTTTCTTAACTCAAAATTTAGTTGTAAAAGTTATCCCAGAAGAATCATATATTGTTTCTCATCTTGTTCACCATGCCAAATCAGACTTACCTGGAGATCCTTATAACGCAAGAGCAGGTTTTTTATATTGTTTTCTTGCAGATACTAACCATCAAGTTGTAAACCCTGACTTATCAGAAACTGATTATAACGCCATGGCTGGTATTATCAAGCATACGGGTATTACGCCCAACACATACGAACAATATCAAAAATGGGGTTCAATTGCTAATCCCTATCGCACTTTTGGACTTTGGATTCTAAATTGGAGTTTTTGGTACACAGCTTTCTTCTTTATTGGTGGGCACGCTTTGGCTTGTGCTCTTTTTGCGGGAGCCATGATTTGGGTAGTGGGAGTCAGAACATTCAATTACCAAGGTCATGGAAAAGGAGAGCTGAAACATCAAGATGGAATAGATTTTAGTACAGATAATTTATCTATCAACCAAACTCGACCTGGACTTATGGCAGGAGAATGGCATAACAATCACCATTTATTTCCAGGTAGTGCACGTTCAGGCTTCTTGGCTCATCAACTCGACTTGGCTTGGTGCTATATTTATATGTTGTACAAAATAGGTGGTGTAAGCTCTTATAGAGATTCAAAACAACAATTTTTAGAAAAATATTACTATCCTTATTTAGAAAAACAAAAAATTAGAAATAGTGTAGTGGCTTAATTGTTCAAATTAAATAATTTTTGGCTAATTCTTTTTTTGAGGTGCTAGTATTATATTTGCAATTGCTATGCCAAAGAAAATTAAACCTTCCAACGAGTTTTTACTTCAAGAACTCATAAAGCTTCATGTGCCTGAAAGCTACCTTGCGAGTTTCGATTTGTTTTCAGTTGTAAACAAACCTACTTGTTATG
>JAAFJZ010000079.1 GCA_013298205.1 Cytophagales bacterium | reverse complement strand
TCATTGCCAATGAAAACAAAATCAAACAAAAGGAAGCTTCAGTACAAAAAACAGCAGACGACTTTGTTCGCAAAGAAAAAGAAGTAGATCAATACAAGCAAAATCACCAAGTTGCTCAAGAAGCTCTTGCCAAGAAAAAAGATGAGCTAGATAAAGTATATCAATTGCAAGTAGAAAAACTTGAAAAAATAGCCTTGCTCACCGCAGCCCAAGCCAAAGAGCAAATGATGGAGGCTTTAGAAAATGAAATAAAATCGAAAGCCATGTCTATGGCAAAAGACATTACAGAAGAAGCCAAACTTACGGCAACCAAGGAGGCTAAAAAAATTATTATACAAACCATACAACGCACGGCTGCTGAAACGGCTGTAGAAAATTGTGTTTCTATTTTTAACCTTGAAAGTGATGATATAAAAGGTAAAATCATAGGGCGTGAAGGCAGAAATATCAGAGCTATAGAAGCACTTACAGGAGTAGAACTTATTGTAGATGATACGCCAGAAGCCATCATCATTTCGGGTTTTGACCCCGTAAGAAGAGAAGTAGCTCGTTTGTCTTTGCATAGATTGGTTACCGATGGTCGCATTCATCCTGCACGTATAGAGGAAGTTGTAGCCAAAACCATCAAAGATATTGACGAAGAAATCGTAGAAATAGGTGAAAAAACAACGATAGAATTAGGTATTCACGGTTTACACCCTGAACTTATCAAATATGTAGGTCGTATGCGCTTTAGGTCTTCTTATGCCCAAAATTTGCTTCAACACTCAAAAGAAGTAGCCCGTATGTGTGCTACCATGGCTGCTGAACTTGGTTTGAATGCGAAAATGGCAAAAAGAGCAGGACTTTTACATGATATAGGAAAAGTAGTTACAGTGGAAGCTGAATTGCCGCATGCAATTGTAGGCATGGAATTAGCTATAAAGTACAAAGAGCATCCTGATGTTTGTAATGCAATAGGAGCCCATCACGATGAAATAGAGATGAATTCAATGATTTCACCTATCATTCAGGTTTGTGATGCCATTTCGGGTTCAAGACCTGGAGCCAGAAGAGAGATGATGGATTCTTATGTAAAAAGATTACGTGATTTGGAGCAATTGGCTTTGGGATTTGATGGTGTTAATAAATGTTTTGCCATTCAAGCAGGTAGAGAGCTTCGTGTAATTGTAGATTCTGATTCTGTAAACGACCAAAAAGCTGGTGATATGGCTTTTGGAATTTCTCAAAAGATAGAAAAAGAAATGCAATATCCTGGGCAAATAAGGGTAACGGTAATAAGAGAAACCAGAACGGTGAGCATAGCAAAATAATAGCTTATGGAAAAATATATGCTCAGAGGGGTGTCGGCTTCAAAAGAAGACGTGCACAATTCTATCAAAAACATAGATAAAGGCATTTTTCCTAAGGCTTTTTGTAAAGTTATTCCCGATATTCTTTCAGGCGACCCTGATTGGTGCAATATTATGCACGCAGATGGAGCAGGCACAAAATCATCTTTGGCGTATTTATATTGGAAAGAAACGGGCGATTTAAGCGTATGGAAAGGAATAGCGCAAGATGCTATTGTTATGAATCTAGACGATTTGCTTTGTGTAGGTGTAACTGATAATATATTGCTTTCCTCTACCATTGGCAGAAATAAAAACTTGATTCCAGGTGAAGTTATTTCTGCAATTATAAACGGAACAGAAGAGATTTTAGAAATGCTTCGCAGCCATGGTATTGGTATTTATAGCACAGGAGGCGAAACTGCCGATGTAGGCGATTTGGTACGAACCATTATCGTGGATAGCACGGTAACAGCTAGAGCAAAAAGAAATGAAATCATCAGCAACCACACCATAGCTCCTAATCAAGTAATTGTAGGTTTGGCATCTTTTGGCAAAGCCAATTATGAAGAAAGCTATAATGGAGGAATGGGTAGTAACGGGCTTACATCTGCTAGACATGATGTTTTTAGCAAATATTACGCTGAATATTTTCCTGAATCATTTGATCCATTAATAGATAAAAGTTTGGTTTTTACGGGATCTAAAAAACTTACAGATAAAATTCAAAATACAGGATTAGATGCAGGAAAACTTGTTTTATCACCTACTCGCACCTATGCACCTATAATTAAAAAAGTTTTAGAAAACCATAGAAGTCAAATTAAAGGATTGGTGCACTGTTCGGGTGGAGGGCAAACCAAAGTTTTGCATTTTATAGATCAAGTAGAAATTGTAAAAAACAATCTTTTTCCAATTCCACCATTGTTTCAGCTTATCAAAGAAGAGTCTGAAACCGCTTGGCAAGAAATGTATAAAGTATTTAATATGGGACATCGTATGGAAATATATACTGATGAACATACAGCCCAAGAAGTAATTAAAATATCAGAATCTTTTGGTGTAGAAGCCAAAATAGTAGGTTTTACCCAAGAATGTTCTACTAAAAAAGTGCGCTTAGAAACAAAAGAAGGAGTTTTTGAGTATTTTTGAAGAAATTTATTAATGCAATTATAATTTTGATATTAAATTACCAAAAATTTACTTCAATCAACATTAAAACAAAAATCTGCATTTTTTATAAAAGATTCAATAATTCATTTAATAAATCTTTTAACTTGTTTATGACCGTTAAAAATAGGATATTTGAATTGTTTTTTACTCGATTTATGCAACAAAATTAATTTTGTTATGTTTTGTTTATAAACTAATTTTATGATATTGGAATCAATAAAAAATAAATCACTTTTACTAAGCGAGCATTACCAGTCTGCTTTATTTTTATTGCAACAATTAATATCTACGCCATCTTTTTCAAAAGATGAAAATATTACTGCCGACATTTTAGTCTCTTTTTTTGAAAATAAGGTTAAAAAAGTATTTAGAAAAAAAAACAATATTTGGATATTTAATGAGTTTTATGACGAAAATAAGCCTACAATTCTATTAAACTCTCACCACGACACAGTTAAGCCAAATCCTGGTTACACAAAAAACCCTTTTGAAGCAGAAATTAAAGATGGCAAATTATATGGTCTAGGAAGTAATGATGCTGGTGGATGTTTGGTTTCATTGATTCATGTTTTTTTGCATTTTTACACTATGCCCGATTTAAAATATAACTTTTGTTTTGCCGCTTCAGCAGAAGAAGAAATTTCTGGAAAAGATGGATTGGAATTAATTTATCCTGAATTAGGAAAAATTGACTTTGCGATTGTTGGCGAACCTACAGATATGGATATTGCAGTTGCAGAAAAAGGGTTGATGGTTGTTGATTTTATTTCAAAAGGAAAATCGGGGCATGCTGCAAGAGAAGAAGGAATTAATGCTATTTACATTGCTTTAAAAGATATAGATTGGATCAGAAATTATAAGTTTGAAAAAGTTTCTCCTTTTTTGGGCCCAGTAAAAATGACTACTACAATTATTCAAGCAGGCACACAACATAATGTCGTTCCTGAATTTTGTAGCTTTACCGTTGATGTGCGAATGAATGAATGTTATACAAATGAAGATATCATCAAAACTTTTACTGACAACCTAGAGTCAGTTCCTACACCAAGATCTATTCGCCTCAAACCTTCATTTATTGATGTAAATCATGTTTTGGTTACTACAGCTCAAAAATATGGCGCAAAAACTTATGGCTCTCCAACTACTTCAGACCAAGCTTTAATTCCAGTTCCATCAGTAAAAATGGGTCCGGGACATTCAGGTAGATCACACACTGCAGATGAATATATTTTTGTAGATGAAATCAAGAAAGGCATAGAAAAGTATATATTAATTTTGGAAGAAGTGGTTAATTAAGCCTTTCAACTAGGTTTTAACGATTTGAAACGCAATTTAGAGTCCTATTTATTGATACAATATTTATTTAAATCTATGAACATTTTTATAGATTTAAATAAAAAATTGATACTACTTTTATTTGTAGGAGTTACATGTGTAAAATTAAGTGCACAAATCGTTAATGACTCTACTGTAAATACTTATGGACGTAAAACTACAAAATTCATTAAAGAATCAGATGTATATTACGGTGGCAAAACTTATTCAAGGCCCGATACAAGTATTTATAATTTTCATAATTATGATTTTACTCATTTAAATAACCAATACCTTCAAAATCTAGGTCATATAGGTACACCTTCCAAAACCACGTTTTTTAGTTCTCCACAAAGGATAGGTTTTAGAAATGGATATACGCTTTTTGATGCCTATGTAAGAGATGGCAATAACCATCGTTATATAGATTCTCGCTCTCCTTATACTGATGCATATTATGTGCAGGGTATAGGTGGAGATACTCGACTTTTTGCTGAGTTTTCTAGGAATATAAGTCGATTTGTAAATGCTGGCGTTTCTTATCAAAGGTTAATTTCTCAAAAACAAATTGACCAAAGACAGCAAAGAGATAGACAAGTAGATAGTGAATATTTTATGATGTATTTTTCTGCTAAAACGCCAAATGACAGATACCAGATTTTAGCTAATTTTTATTTATTACGTCATAATGCTAAAGAAAATGGAGGAGAATATTTGCCTTCTGGAACAGAGAAAACAGCAAATAGTTGGATAAATTCTATTTCTATGCCCGCTATGCTACAAAGAGTGCGTTCATTTGAATTAAGAGACAATTTTAAGTTATACCAACAATATGATATTTTTGGCAGAAAAGAAGTCGTACTATTTCATTCTTTTCATTGGGAAAACCATCAAAATGCTCTTAGAGTAGGCTCATTTGGCGTTTTAAGTACTTCAACAGCAAACCCAAGCTCTCCTTATAGAACACCATTAGGAATGAGTGAAATTCGTTTTATTTCCCCAAAACTCAAAGATTCTACTTATTTGGAACATACTTCTGGATATGAAAATAGGGAAAACGTAATAGGTTTAAAAAGCCATGCTGCTGAATATTTTATAAGTGGTTATTTCAAACAAAGGTATATTCGTTATAATCAATTTCCGCAGTCTACTCAGTACATGAACGATACTTCATCTGCTCAATTAAGTGAGTGGCTTTGGGGTGCTGAATTGATAAAACCAATACTAGATAGCAACTTTATTTTAAAAGCAAAAATTGAAAACTTGATTGTAAATTTTCCGGATTTGGCAAGAACAAAAAACAAAAATTTAGGAACCCTTTATAAAAATAATTTTGATTATTTGATTGATGCTTCAATAGAATCAAAATGGGGATTTGTGAAATATAAGCAAAGTTTGGTTTCGCCAAGTTTTTTCTTTACTCAACTTTCACACAATTCAACCCGATGGGAAAACTTTTCATTAAAGCCCACTTTTAGCCAAGAGTTAATCGCTTTTTTGAGTTGGAAAAGTAAATATTTAGAATTGAGTTTAAATGCAGATATCCAAAATATTAATAATTACATTTATTTAGGTACCGATATTATGCCAACTCAAGAAAAAAACTCCATTTTTATTGCCTCAGCTACTCCGTTTATTAGATTCAATTTGAATAAGGTTATTATAGAAAGTAGTGTTAGAAAAACACATTTAATAGAGGGAAAAGATGTAATTCGCTTCCCAGAATGGTTGTTTTATCCCAAAATTTATTTCCAAAGTTGGCTTTTTAATCGAGCCACTTATGTACAAATTGGTTTTGAAGGAATAGGTAGGACCAATTACAAAGCCGATGCATACAGCCCAGCTTTGCAGCAGTTTTTTTTGCAAGACAAAGTTAATTTAAGTGAATATTGGGTTGTAAACTTCTTTGCCAACCTAAAAATAAAAAATATTCGACTATTTTTTAAACTTTCACATTTGAACCAAGGCTATCAAAATAACTTCGGATATTATACAACACCCAATTATCCAGGAATGAGATTCACGTTTCAGTTTGGATTTAACTGGTTGTTGTTTGATTAATTTGAAATGATAGTTTCTGATTTAATTAGATTACAATTTTATTAAAAATGCAACTTTTAAAACCACTTTTAAGTCTTTCAATTAAAAAAAATAATAAGGAATGAATACCAATTGGGGAATAATTTTTGATTTAGATGGCGTAATTACCAATAATGACGCTTATCACAAAAAAGCGTTTATGGCTTTTTGCTTCAACCACAAAATAGAAATGAACGATACGATTTATGCCCAAAAAGTAGTAGGCGGCACAAATGAAGATATCATGAAACGACTTTTTGGTAAAATAACCGTAGCTCAAAGCTTGGTTTATGGAGCTGAAAAAGAAGAGGAATATAGAAAATTATATAGACCTATTTTGAAACCTATCGAAGGTTTGGAATCTTTTTTACAGATGCTAAACGACCTACAAATACCGATAGGAATGGGAACAAACGCCCCAGAAGAAAATGTAAACTTTGTATTAGATGGCTTAAATTTGCGCAAATATTTTAGCCACATTGTTCGTGCTGATATGGTAGCCAAAGGCAAACCTGCACCTGATGTATATTTGGAAGCCGCAAAAAGAATAAACAGGAACCCGGAAAATTGCATAGTTTTTGAAGATTCAAATACAGGAATTACCGCTGCAAAAGCTGCTGGAACAAAAGTAATTGGAGTTCTTAGCTCTCATTCACAAGATGAATTGCAAACTGTAGATCTAGCCATAAATAATTACTACGATTTAAAGATAAGTATTTTGAAAAAAATATTGAAAGTTGCTTAATGGTGATTTAAACTTTTAAAATCATATTTTTTTGAATGTTTTTAATCATAACAGAAAAGTATTTATAAATAATTTTTTAGAAAATTTTTATGTTTTAAAGACGTTTTAAAAAATTAAATAATCATAATCTTCTTTTATTACTTGAATCTACCATGAGAATTTTAATGAATTAATTAGATGTTATTTATTCTTTATAATCATATATGAGAGGAAAATTTTGATCCAAAAAGTAATGAAAAACTATCATTTCAAAACTTTCAAAACCAATTTGCTCAGCAAAAAACTGTGTGTAACTTTACAAAAATCTTGATGAAATTAGCATAATGAATATTGGAATTGTTTGTTACCCAACGTATGGCGGTAGTGGTGTTGTGGCATCAGAATTAGGCATTTCCTTGGCAAATTTGGGTCATAAAGTGCACATTATTTCGTATTCTTTGCCTTTTCGTTTGAATGGCTATTATGAAAACTTGTTTTTTCATGAAGTTTCAGCCAATGCCTACCCTTTGTTTGAATACGTGCCTTATGAACCAGCCCTTTCAAGCAAGATTGTAGATGTAGCTTTGCACGAATCTTTAGATATTTTACATGTACATTATGCCATCCCTCATGCCTCGGCTGCATTCTTGGCAAGAGAAATTCTCAAATCAAAAGGAAAATATTTGCCTTTTGTAACCACTTTGCATGGTACAGATATTACTTTGGTAGGCAAAGACCCTTCGTACTCGCCTGTAGTCTCGTTTTCTATTAATAATTCTGATGCTGTTACATCGGTTTCGGCAGACTTGAAAAATGAAACCCAAGCTATTTTTGAAATCAAAAATAAGATTCATGTTATCCCTAATTTTATAGATTTTAGTAAAATAGATTACAGCATTCCTACAAAAAAGACTTTTTGCGAGTCGCAAGAAAAATTAATTATACATATTTCTAATTTTAGACCTGTAAAAAGAGCTGAAGATGTAGTAAGAATATTTCATAAACTATTACAAAAGTCGGTTAATGCCAAGCTCATCATGGTAGGTGATGGCCCGGAAAAAGTGAATACAGAAAATTTATGTAGAGAATTAAAGATTTGTGATAAAATTCGGTTTATCGGAAAGCTCGATTCTGTAGAAAATATTTTAAAAACGGCAGACTTGTTCATCTTGCCATCTCAAACTGAAAGTTTTGGCTTGGCTGCACTGGAAGCTATGGCTTGTGGTGTGCCTGTGTTATGCTCAAATGCAGGTGGACTTCCCGAGGTAGTAGAAAATGGCAAATCTGGATATTTATGTGAAGTAGGCGATTTGGACGATTTTGCCCAAAAAGCCATTGAAATTTTAGATGCTAAAAATCTTTCTGAATTTAAAATCCAAGCCCAAGAAAGAGCAAAAGCTTTTGACTTGAGGAAAATTCTCCCCCTTTATGTAAACCTTTACCAAGAAACGATTGATAAAAGTCTTGGCTTAAATGGATAAAATTTTTAGTTTTGTACACTTTAGCGAGCTACAATCTATTACCTAAACTTTACATTTTGCCTTACAAGGAAAAAAAAATAGAAAAGATTTATTTTACCATCGGTGAAGTGGCTAAAAAGTTTGGCGTGGCTACTTCATTGATTCGGTTTTGGGAAAGTGAGTTTGACACCATTCGCCCTAAAAAAAGCTCTAATGGCAATCGGCAATATACTCGAGACGACATAAATGCCATTCAGCTCATTTATAATTTGGTAAAAGAAAGAGGTCATACTTTATTTGGAGCAAAAGAAATTATTAAAAATGATTTTAGTTCTACCAAAAACAAAGTAAAATTGGTCAATTCTTTAGTTGAAATCAAAAAGTTTTTAGAAGAAATTAAATCACAAAACGGCTTTAAAACAACTGAAACAGAATGAAAAGTATCTCAAACAATTTGGTGTTTAGTTATGACCAAAACGCATAAAATTTTCTACTCAATTGCTTTTATATTCGGTGCTTTGGCAGTAGTGATTGGCGCATTTGGTGCCCATGCTATGAAAGCGAGCTTAATTGCTTCAGGCAGATTTGATGCTTTTGAAACCGCAGTTCGCTACCAATTTTACCACACGTTTGCTATTTTATTGTTTTTACAAATCAAACACACATTTCATTTTTCGCTTCTCAAATGGTCTGTGATTTGTTTTATTATAGGAGTTGTTCTTTTTTCAGGTTCTTTATACCTTATTTGTTTTTTTAATAATAGCAAGATTGGCATTCTTACACCATTTGGTGGGCTGTTTTTTGTATTGGGCTGGATTTTGGGCTTAATTGCAGTTTTGAAAAAATCATAAAAAAAGCTGAGAAACCCAAAAGTTCATCAGCTTTTTTGTTAAAGTTAAAAACCCCAACAAATTTTTATTGGGTTTT
>JAAFJZ010000078.1 GCA_013298205.1 Cytophagales bacterium | reverse complement strand
AAACTTTACTGAATAATCATTATTTTAAAAACAAATTAGGATGCTATTTTTTAAATTCCCATTCAAGATCTTGGCCATTTGTTAGTTTTGATAGGAATAAGTAAAATAAATCCAATTAAAAAAAAAACTCCAACAGCAATAATACTGTTCCTCATACTTCCTGTAATATAAATTGAAAACCCATAAACAAATGTTCCTAAAACAAGTGAAGTTTTCTCAACAATATCGTAGAAACTAAAATAAGATGTAGGTACTTTTGAATCGAGTGGAATCAATTTAGAAAATGATGATCTAGAAAGAGATTGGACTCCACCCATTAAAAAGCCTACAAATGCAGCCAAAAGGTAAAATTCCATAACTAAAGTAACAAAGTATGCGGAAATACATATCAAAACCCATGATATTACAATTAAAATTAAAATGATTTTATTTCCAAACTTTTTAGATAATCTCGCAAAAGCTATAGAGCCAATAACTGCTAAAAATTGAATAATTAGAATTGTAGATATTAAACCTGAAGAAGGTATTTTAAGCTCTTGACTTCCAAACAAAGAGGCTACAAACATAATCGTTTGAACTCCCATGCTATAAAACAAGAAGGCAAATAGAAATATTTTCATTGATTTATCTTCTAAAATTAATGTAAAAACATTTTTTAAAAGTTCAAAGCTTTTACTAAAAACAGTAAAAATAGACATCTTTTCAATATTTTTTTCTTTTTCAGGTAAACCCATTAATGATATTTCTGCAAAAACTATCCACCAAATTCCCACTGATGCAAATGAGATTCTAGAAGCCATTTCTGAACTAATATTACCATACCATTCGGGTTTAAGCAACATGGATAGGTTAAACAATAAAAGAATTACACTACCTATATATCCGTAAGAAAAGCCTTTTGCGCTTACAGAATCCATTTTATCTGTTGTAGAGATTATAGGCAAAAACGAAGAATAAAAAACTATACTTCCTGCCCAACCAAAATTTGCCAAAATAAAAGCAAAAACACCTAGCAACAAATTTTGTTTGGTAAAGAAAAAAAGTAAAAAACAACCTAAGCTACCTAAGTAAGCAAACAAACGCAAAAAACTCTTTCTATGCCTTGTAAAATCTGCTATTCCACTTAAAAAAGGACTTAAAAGAGTAGCAAATAAAAACGCAAATGAAATGGAATAAGAAAAAAGAACCGTATTTTGAATTGAAAACCCCAAAAAATTAATAATCGCTCCTCCACGTTCATTTAAAGCGACATTTTCAAAATATATAGGAAAAATAGTTGATGAAATCACCAAAGAAAAGGCTGAATTTGCCCAATCATAAATACACCAACTGTGAATAGTTTTAGGATTGTTTTTTAACATAACATCAAAAGTATAACAATTCCTTGATTCAATTTAAAAATAAAATATATTCAACATATTTTTCTCTTGTTAAGCCTAATGTATAGATTTGCAAAAAAAAAATTATTATGAGCAATTCTTCTGATGAAATTGATTTAGTATTATTGTTTAACAAAGCAATAGATCTTATTATTTGCCAATTTAGGTCTATTATTTTAACCATTATCATTGGAATTTTATTTGGCTTAGGAGTATTTTTTCTTCAAAAACCCACTTATAAATCTACTTTTGTAGGCAATACAGATGCAATAAGAAATGAATATGTGAGCTTATTGGCTAAAAATTTGAATGATTTATTGGCAGAAGGAAACTCCGAAACGGTAGCTCAATATTTAAAGATTTCAACTGCGTTAGCTAAAAAAATTATCAAAATAGAAGCTTCCCAGGTAAACCTAAAAGAAATAAAAGAAGCTAGCTCTTCTCAAAATCTAGTAAATACCTTTCAAATAGACGTACTTACAAGCGACCCAGAAATATTAGATTCTGTGCAACTTGGTTTAATTTATTATATCCAAAATAACGATTTTGTAAAGCAAAGAATGATTTTACAAAAAAAATATTATGAAAATATGATTATTAAAATTGATTTTGAAATCACTAAACTTGATTCTTTAAGAAATCAATTAAATGTGAAAAACACAAAAGCAATGGAATTGAGTATGCTTGATCCAGCAAGTATAAACAACTCAATTTTACAGTTTTATGATAAAAGATTAGGCTATGCAAATCAATTGGCTACTTTAAACCAAGTATTAGTTATTCAAAATTTTGTAAAATATAAAAAACCTGTAAGCCCCAAACTGATATTGAATGTATCGGCTGGAGTTTCCTTTGTTTTGGTATTTGGCTTGATTTGGATTTTGTTTTCTGAGGCTAGAAGAAAATATTTACAAAGAAAGGAAAAGTAATTATCTGAAATTTATTATTATCTATATTTGACTAATAAGAAAAAGGTTTTAAATGATCCTGTTTTTGGGTTCATAACGATTCCCAGTGATTTTATTTTTGAAGTTATCGAGCAGCCCGAATTCCAAAGATTAAGGCGCATCAAGCAACTTGGGCTTACCGATTTGATTTATCCAGGAGCAAATCACACCCGCTTTCATCATGCGTTAGGAGCTTTACACTTAATGCAAATTGCAATAGAAAATCTTAGGTTAAAGCAAATAGAAATTACTGAAAAAGAAGCTGAGGCTGCATTTTTGGCTATTTTACTTCATGATATTGGTCATGGGCCTTTCTCTCATGCTTTAGAATATTCTTTGCTAGAAAAAGTACCACACGAGAAAATTTCTTTATGTATCATACAACTTTTAAATAATAGGTTTGAAGGTAAATTGAGTTTGGCAATTGAAATTTTTACAGACGTTTATCCTAAAAAATTTCTACACCAATTGGTTTCTAGTCAGTTAGATATAGACAGATTAGATTATTTGAGTAGAGATTCCTATTTTACGGGTGTGGCAGAAGGAATTATTTCGCATGAAAGGATTTTGAAAATGATGAGCGTTCATCAAAATCAGCTGGTAATCGAAGAAAAAGGAATTTACAGTGTAGAAAACTTTATTCACTCCCGAAGGTTGATGTATTGGCAAGTATATTTGCACAAAACAGCCTTAGCAGCTGAGACCATGTTGGTAAATATTTTGAGGCGAGCAAAATATTTACTCAAATCAGGAAAAAATATTTTTGTGCCCGAATCGCTCAGCTTTTTTTTACAAAATCAAATAAGTATTCATCGTTTTGAAACCAGTGAAGATGCTATTTTTCATTTTACCCAACTAGACGATTACGATATATGGTTTTGTATAAAATCTTGGGTAAAGGAAGAAGATTTTGTGCTTTCATATCTTTGTAAATCATTGATAAACAGAAATTTATTTAAAATATTTATTTCTTCAGAACAAATTGACGAGGCCTTTTTTTTGGAAAAAATCCATGAAAATTTGTCTAGTTTTGCTTTAAATGAAGAAGAGAAATCTTACTTGTTTTGTAAAGGAGAAACTTCAAATTCTGCTTACATAAAAGGTGCAGAAAGTATAAAAATAATGACAAAAAATGGTACTTTAATTGATATTGGAGATGCTTCAGATTTGTCTTATGTAAAGACTTTTAGAAAATTAGTAAAGAAGTACTATCTATGCTACTCGAAACCTCTATATTTGTAAAAATATCGGAAAGAAAAATATTCCTATGGAATTTACCCTTACCCAAATAGCTCAAATTTTAGGCGGAAGCATTTCTGGTGATTCTACTATTAAAGTAAATCGCTTAGAGAAAATACAGGAAGCAGTAGCTGGAAGTATTACATTTTTGGCAAACCCAAAATACGAAAACTTTGTTTATGAAACCCAAGCTTCGGCTATAATTGTTTCCAAAACCTTCAAACCCAAACAAACTATAAAAGCAAGTTTGATTTTGGTAGAAGATCCTTATGCGAGCTTTACTACTTTGCTTGAAGAATATACCAAAATCTTATCTTTTTCAAAAGCTGGCGTTGAAGAGCCTTCTTTTTTAGGAGCCAATTCAGAAACGGGTGAAAACATCTACCGAGGCGCATTTTCTTATATTGGAAAGAATGTAAAAATAGGCAAAAATGTAAAAATTTATCCCCATGTTTTTATTGGTGATAATGTAACGATAGGCAATAATTGCATTTTTCATTCTGGCGTAAAAATTTATGAAAAAACCCAAATAGGTAGTTTTTGTACCATTCACTCAGGCTCAATAATAGGCAGTGATGGCTTTGGTTTTGCACCACTTCCAGACGGAACATATAAAAAAATACCTCAAATTGGAAATGTTATTTTAGAAGATAACGTAGAAATCGGAGCAAATACTGTAATTGATTGCGCTACAATGGGAAGTACGATTGTACATAAGGGAGCAAAATTAGATAACCTTATTCAAATTGCGCATAATGTAGAAATTGGTTCAAATACCGTAATTGCAGCTCAATCTGGAGTTTCTGGATCTAGTTCTATAGGCGATAACAGTATGATTGGTGGACAAGTAGGAATAGCAGGACACCTAAAATTAGCCAAAAAGACCAAAATTGGTGCACAATCTGGCATTAATAAAAATATAACGAAAGAAAGTTCTACCCTTTCAGGAACTCCAGCTTTTGAGTTTAATAAAAATATGCGCTCGTATTCTATTTATAAAAAATTACCTGATTTATTAGACAGAATCGAACAACTTGAAGAAAAAATAATAACTTTGAAGGCTTTTATTTAAAAAAACGAATTAGAAATAGGCAAATATTGCCATACTTTATAAGTAAATACCAAATGAACATCAAACAACACACCTTAAAAGGGCAAGTAACTTTATCTGGCGTAGGTCTTCATACGGGAGCAAATGCCAACATGACTTTTGTCCCAGCTCCTGCTCATCATGGAATCAAGTTTCAAAGAACAGATTTACCTGGTCAGCCTATTATTGAAGCTGATGTAGATTTAGTAGTAGATGTTTCTAGAGGAACAACCATAGAAAAAAATGGAGCTAGAATTTACACCACAGAGCATACACTTGCAGCTCTTATGGGTTGTGAAGTGGATAATGTTCTCATTCAATTAGATGGGCCAGAACCTCCAATTATGGATGGAAGTTCTCAATTGTATGTAAACGCTTTGTTGGAAACTGGTTTTACAGAGCAAAGCGCATTTAGAAACTTTTTTGAAGTGCCTGAAAGCATTACTTATGCCGACAAAGAAAGAGATGTAGAAATAGCAGCTTTACCACTTGATGACTATAGACTTACTGTAATGGTAGATTATAATTCTCCTGTTTTGGGTAGCCAGCACGCATCTTTAAATGACATTACGCTATTTAATAAAGATATAGCCTCATGTCGGACTTTTTGCTTTTTGCATGAATTGGAAATGTTGCACAAACAAAACCTCATTAAAGGTGGAGATTTAAACAACGCTATCGTAATTGTAGATAAAGTGATTAATGATGACGAGCTGGAGCATTTAGCCAAATTATTCAACAAGAAAAACATCGAAGTAAAAAAAGAAGGGATTTTAAATAATATAGAACTACGCTATAAAAACGAGCCTGCAAGGCACAAATTACTCGATTTGGTAGGCGATTTGGCCTTGGTTGGAAGGCCTTTAAAAGCCCAAATATTAGCTGCAAGACCCGGTCATGCAGCTAATGTGGAATTTGCGAAAAAAATCAAAAAAATGATGCTTTCTACAGTGAAAGCCAAAGAAATTCCTGAATATGACCCTTCTATGCCTCCTGTTATGGATGCAAATGAAATTTACAGGATTCTTCCTCACGCTTATCCTTTCAAAATGATTGACAAAATCATTTATTTTGATGATAAAACGGTAGTAGGAATTAAAAATGTTACCATTAATGAGCCTTTCTTTGTAGGTCATTTCCCTGGGAATCCTGTTTTCCCTGGCGTATTTCAAATTGAAGCTTTAGCGCAAACAGGCGGAATCTTAGCTTTAAACTCTGTTAGCGACCCAGAAGGTTACTGGACATATTTTTTAGCCATCGAAAATTGCAGATTTAAGAAAATGGTAGTGCCAGGCGATACGCTTTTATTAAAATGTGAACTTACAGCCCCTTTAAAAAGAGGAATTTTAAAAATGCAATGCCAAGCTTTTGTAGGAAGTAATTTGGTTTGCGAAGCTTCTCTTACTGCGAGCATTGTTAAAAAAAACAAATAAGACATGAATCAACCCTTAGCTTATATTCACCCAAGTGCTAAAATAGCCAGCAATGTAGTCGTAGAACCTTTTGTAACCATTCATAAAAATGTAGAGATTGGTGAAGGAACATGGATTGGCTCGCACGTATGTATTATGGAAGGTGCTAGAATCGGTAAAAATTGTAAAATTTACCCTGGTGCCGTGATTTCTGGTCCACCCCAAGATTTGAAGTTTGAAGGTGAAGACACTACAGCTGAAATAGGTGATAATACCACCATAAGAGAATTTGTAACTATAAGTAGAGGTACAAAAGACAAATATAAAACCAAAGTAGGAAGCGATTGCTTAATTATGGCTTATGTACACATTGCACACGATTGTGTAGTAGGTGATCATTGCATATTAGCCAATTCGGTTCAAGTAGCAGGTCATGTAGAAATAGATGATTATGCTATAATTGGTGGGGTAACAGCTATACATCAATTTGTAAAAATTGGGCCTCACGTAATGATAGCAGGCGGAAGTTTGATTAGAAAAGATGTTCCGCCATTTATAAAAGCAGGTAGAGACCCTTTAGCCTATATGGGAATTAACTCAATTGGTTTGAGAAGAAGAGGTTTTTCAAACGAAAAAATAAGCGAAGTACAAGAAATATATAGAATAATCTACCTACAAGGTAATAATAATACCAAAGCTTTAGAAAAAATTGAGTTAGAATTACCTCCTTCCAAAGAAAGAGATATGATTACTCGCTTCTTGGCAAGCTCTGAAAGGGGAATTATCCGAGGAGCTTCTAGTAGCTCTAGCGGAGAATAATCTTTAATTTACTGTTTAATTCATTTTTATTCTAACTTCTGAATTTATAAAAATTTTTTTTAGAAAATAAACTTTTATAAATCGATAATTTTATGTGAAATTGTTATTTGCGATTTTTATTGTAAGAATTTAGCTTTAATTTATAAGTGTAATTAGGTGCTGGAAATTTTTAAGTTTTAAATTGTTCTAATAAATTAAATTTTTTGAATACCTAAATACATTATTTTTAACTAATTTTTGTAATTTTTAATAACCTTTGCAGCATAATGAAATGTTATTTACACAAAGAAAATTCTTTATTTTAAGTTTGTCTTTTTTAAATTGAATTGCATTTCCCCCAAGTTTATTTAAGCTAAAACCCATGACTGCAAGCCCAGAAATTTCACAAACGCCTCTTATGAAGCAATATATGGCTATCAAAAGTAAGCATCCAGATGCAGTTTTGCTTTTTAGAGTTGGAGATTTTTATGAAACTTTTTCTCAAGATGCAGTTATTGCCAGCAAGGTTCTCGGTATTGTGCTTACCAAAAGAGCCAATGGATCGGCTTCGCATATTGAATTGGCAGGTTTTCCACATCATTCTATTGACAATTATTTACCCAAACTTGTGCGTGCGGGCTATCGAGTGGCGATTTGCGACCAATTGGAAGACCCAAAACTTGTAAAAGGAATCGTGAAAAGAGGTGTAACCGAGCTTGTAACGCCTGGCCTTGCACTCAATGATAATGTATTAGAACAGAAAAAAAATAATTACCTTGCATCATTTTATTCCGACCAAAATGAGGCTGGGCTTGCATTACTTGACCTTTCTACGGGCGAGTTTTTGATTACCCAAAACCCAAAAGATACAGTCTTAAAACTTTTACAAAACTACTCTCCAGCAGAAGTACTTTTTTCTAAAGCCAATAAGGAAAAAGAAACCCAAATGCTGAGTGATAACTATGTTACGTTTCGTTTGGATGAATGGATTTTTCAATACCAATATGGTTATGAGTTACTTACCTCTCATTTTAAAACCAATACTTTAAAGGGTTTTGGAATAGAAAACTCCACAAATGGCATCATTGCTGCGGGTGCGATTATGCATTACCTCAAAGAAACTGAACACAAAAACCAAACCCAGATCAATTCCCTTTCCCGAATTGACAATGAAAAATATGTATGGCTAGACCCTTTTACCATCAGGAACCTCGAACTTCTGGATACTACAAATGAAAAAGGTGTAAGCCTCATAGATATTATAGACCATACCCAAACGCCAATGGGAGGTAGAATGCTTAAAAATTGGGTTATTTTACCTCTTAAAGAAATGAGCGTTTTGCAGGAAAGGCAAAATATGGTGGAGTTTTTGATAAAAAATGAATCATTATATCAAAACATTACCCAAAACCTCAAACAGATAAGCGATACGGAAAGAATTGCATCGAAAGTAGCCGTTAATCGAGCCAATCCCAGAGAAATTGTACAACTTTTGAGATGTTTAGACCATATTTCAAAAATAAAAATAGACTTGAATCAAGCTCAGAATCCTGATTTTGTTAAGAAATGGAGTGCTTTGATTGATACTTGCGATTTTGTAAGGGAAAAAATACGCACGAATATCGACCCAGAAGCTCCCATGCTTTTGCACCAAGGAGGCATCATAGCTTCAGGAATCAATTCAGATCTTGATGAACTAAGAGGGCTTTCGGGTGAAGGAAAAAATGTACTTCTTACCATTCAAAAAAGAGAAATTGAGCGTACAGGAATCAATTCCTTAAAAGTAGCTTACAATAAAGTTTTTGGGTATTATATAGAAGTATCAAATGTGCATAAAGACAAAGTGCCAAACGATTGGATTCGAAAGCAAACCTTGGTCAATGCAGAGCGATTTATCACTGAAGAGCTTAAAGTTTATGAAGAAAAAATCTTGAATGCAGAGGAAAAAATAGGCATTTTAGAACAAAAATTATACTTTGATTTGATACAGATTTTACAAGAATTTGTACCCAATATTCAAAAAACGTCCAAAATCATTGCTAGTTTAGATTGTCTGGTTTCGTTTGCTTTTGTAGCAAATCAAAATGATTATGTAAAACCAGAAATCTTAGAAAGTAATGTCCTTTTTATAGAAGAGGGAAGGCACCCTGTGATCGAAAAACAATTGCTTGTAGGTGAAAAATATGTACCCAATGATGTAAAATTAGACGATTTGGATTGCCAAATTATGATCATAACAGGGCCGAATATGGCG
>JAAFJZ010000077.1 GCA_013298205.1 Cytophagales bacterium | reverse complement strand
CAATTACCTTCTGATTATGTAAATCATTTTTTCTTGAAGTATGAATGTACGGAAAATAGAATCAATTTATATTCCATTTTTATAGAACGAGCAATTGATAAATTATTAAACCAAAATGGGATTTTGAGTTTTATAAATCCAAACTCAATGTTGGTAAATTCTTCCTATTTTAAATTGAGGAAAAAACTTTTTGATGGAATAAGCCTGATTACAAAATTGCCTGATAATATTTTTGAGGAAGCCAGTGTGGAAACTATAGTTTTTGTATATCAAAAAAATAAAAAAATAGATTTTTCAAAAGCTATTATTCACCAAAACAATGAAAAGTTAATAAAAATTGATTCCTCAAGACAAAAATTGGTCGATAAAAAAAATTGGAATGGCGATTATTTGACTTTCAATATTTATACAAGTAATGAAATTCAAGCCTTAATTAAACGTTGTTTTATAAATACTCAAAAACTAGGAGAAATTACTGATTTAGGTTTAGGAATTACTCCTTATGACAAATATAAAGGTCATACGGATGAAATAATACAAAACAAAGAATTTCATTCTAACAAAAAAATAAACGATACTTGGAAACCACTCATCAACGGAGGAAATGTAAATAGGTATTTTATTGATTCAAAATCTACAGAATTCATAAAATATGGAGAATGGCTTGGTGCTCAACGAAATGAAGACTTTTTTTTTAAACCACGTTTAATTGTTCGCCAAATTATCTCTGGAAAACCACCACGTATATATGCAGGCTACACGAATTTACCTTTATATTTTACTCAAATTGGTTTTGGTATTCTTACTAAAAATGAAAATTATGACTTAAAATACATTTTAAGTATTTTCAATTCAAGTTTAATCAATTTTATACATAAATTTAAGTTTTTAGACCAAGAAAAGGAAGTTTTTCAAAAAATATTAATTGAAAATGCAAGGCAATTACCAATTAAAAATATTTCAAAAGATTCTCAACTCCCATTTATCACTCTTGCCGATAAAATGTTGGAATTAAATACCCAATTTGAGAAAGAAAAATCTGATTTTTTGAAAATATTTGTTCAAAGTTACGCTTTGCCCAAAACTACTAACAAAATTGAGAATTGGTTTGAGGCAAATTTTCTGCAATTTCAAACTGAACTTAAAAAACTAAAAATTGAAATTCCAATAAAAGAACGCCTCCGTTGGATAGAGCTTTTTGAAGAATGTCAAGCCAAAGTCAAAAACATTCAAACGCAAATAGCCCAAACCGATGCCGAAATAGATGCAATGGTTTACAAACTCTATGAACTTACAGATGAAGAAATCAAAATTGTGGAGGGTAGCAATTTGAGTAATGTTAAAAAATAATTTGCAATTTGATTTAAGAAATTTGATTAGTGCTTTTTTAAAAATGATAAATATTTTCGGCTGTGTAGCAAAGAATAAGTTTAATGCTTTTAACTCTTAAGTAATTGGAGTTCAAATTAAAAGATTTTGCCTTTTTATTAATACTTTCTCCATTATATAAAAACTTATATTAATTTTGAAGTCAATCTATCATACAAATTCAAACTATAGATTTTAATTTCATGAAAAACTCTCTTTTAAGAATAAGCCTGTTTTTTATTTGCTTAGTTTTAAACGCAAATTTATTTGCTCAAGGCAAACTCGAATATTCTGGTTTTTATGACACCTATTATTACAGAGGACCTATAAATATCTATCTTTCAGCTGGTTTAGCAAAATACAATGGAGAAGTAAATTCGTTTATTGGTAGTGATTTTTCACCCAATTTCGGTTTGGGTATAAGTTATAAACTTTGGCCTCGCACATTTATAACTGGAGAATTTAATTTCATTATGCTTGGGGCAAAAGATTCGGATTCTAAGCGAGGACTTAGTTTTTCAGGAAGTGGCCCTGAATTACAAGCTAAAATTAGATACAATTTAGTCGAACCCAAATGCACTTCTAAAGTAGCGTTGAAAAAAAATCCCGTTTTTGTAACTCCTTATGTGGAGCTAGGTTTGGGTGCTTTGTATTGGACTGCAGCCACGAAAACAGCTACGACTTCGAACCCTACCGATTCGGCAAAATATTCTTATCAAGCAGGTTCATCAATTGTACCTATAATTCCAGTTTCATTTGGGCTAGCATTTTGGTTAAACGAGCAATTTACAGTGCTTACAGATATTAATTATAGATATGCTTTTACTCCATTTTTAGATGGGGTTTCAGCAGGAAGTGGAAGCGATATGTACGCTTCACTCAATGTTAAGCTACAATACACTCCGCAAGCAAGTAAAAAACGTAAAGCCAAAACTTACGATGGATTTGTAGAGCCAGGCATAAAAGTAGATAGACCAGCTCCTGCGCCTAAACCAGCTCCGGTAGAGGAAGCGCAAGATTCTAGCAATGTTATCCCTACTGAAAGTACGCCTGCTCTAGAGGAGAAAAAAGAAGATTGGGGTTTTGAAGATAATAAAAAAGATACAAAAGTTGCACCAGTAGAAACTAAGCCAGTCCCAACCGAGAAGCCAGCTGTGCCAGTGAAAACTGCACCAAAGAAAAAAGAAGCCGAATCTTGGGATAATGGAAAAGACTCTAATTCGGGATGGGGAGATGAAAAAAAACCTGAAAAAATAGGAACACCAGTTGATACTAAAAAGAAAAAAGTAGAAGAGGCTTGGTAAGCCAATACATTTTGGAAAACAAAAATTCAATATTTGTACATGAATCTGCATTTGTAGATGCAAATGTTGAGATTGGTTTAGGCACTAAAATATGGCATTTTTCTCATATTATGTCGAACAGTAAGATTGGCTTAAACTGCAATTTAGGTCAAAATGTATTTGTTGCGTCAAAATCACAAATTGGAAATGGTGTAAAGATTCAAAATAATGTATCTATATATGAAGGTGTATTTGTAGAGGATGATGTTTTTATAGGTCCTTCAGTTGTATTTACCAATGTATCTCGCCCAAGGGCTTTTATTTCACAAAACACTTCGGCTCATTACCAAATCACCACTTTACAAAAAGGCTGTACAATTGGAGCCAATGCAACAATCGTTTGTGGCGTTAGTTTAGGAAAATACTCCTTTGTAGCAGCTGGAGCAGTGGTTACAAAAAACGTACCTGATTTTGCATTAGTAGCAGGAACTCCTGCAAAAGTGATACAATGGGTAGGAATAGATGGGTTAAAGCTAATTTTTGATCAAGAAAACCAAGCAAAGGACAGTTTGGGAAATTATTTTATTTTACAAGAAAATCAAGTAAAGCTTTTATAAACAAATTTAAAACCAAGTTCAAAATTATGGATGCAATGTTAGAAGAATTAAGAATAATACTAGACTTAAAAGGAAATGCTATTTCTTTTTTGGCACAAGTGATTTTGTTTTTGCCTAAAATACTACTGGCAATTTTTATATTTTTTATCGGAATGAAGTTGGTTAAAATGCTTCTTAAAGCAATTCCTAAATATTTACAAAAAAGAGACATAGATCCTTCTATTTCACCTTTTTTAATTAGCTTATTTGGTACTTTACTCAGGATAATCGTTCTACTAGGTGTAGCCTCTACCTTAGGCATTACAAACTACTTCTTTTGTAGCTATTTTGGGAGCTGCTGGTTTGGCTGTGGGTCTTGCCTTGCAAGGTAGCTTGTCCAATTTTGCTGGAGGGGTTTTGATTTTGGTTTTTAAACCATTTAAAATTGAGATATTATTGAGGCGCAAGGTCAAAGTGGAAAAGTAAAAGAAATTCAGGTTTTCAATACTATTTTAAATACTTTAGATAACAAAATCGTTATTTTAGCCAATGGTAGTTTAGCCAATGGCACAATCGTAAACCATAATGCAGAAGAAACACGAATGATCGAATTAAAATATCGTACATCTTCAGAAAATGAGTACGAAACGGTTAAAAGTAAAATTAAAGCATCAATTCTTATGAATTCAAAAGTAATAGAAACAGAAGAGAAACCCTTTTTTATTGCAATTGAAGCTTATGGGCCTGATTCTATTAGTTTGGTAATTCGCTTTTGGTGTTTAAGTGGCGACTATTGGGATGTATTATTTACCGCAAATCAACATTTAAAACAATTATTAGACTCGAATATTCTGTTAGCTCCCAATCCTCCCGTAACTCACGTGAGAAATATCTCCTAAATAAGCCTAAAGTATGAGAGATATTACCCATAAAATCAGCACTTTACGAGAAGCAATCGCTGAAGGAGTAATTTACTGCTCTGAGCAAACTTTATTAGCCGTAAAAAATAATACATTAGCGAAAGGTAATCCCTATGATTTTGCTAGGGCTTCTGGTTTTTTAGCAGCAAAAAATACACAAAATCTTTTACCTCATTGTCATCCCGTTTCTATAGATTCTTTTTCGATTGATTTTGAATATATAGAAGGAGAGAAAAACGGCATTAAAATTATAGCTACTGCCAAATCTATCGGTCGCACCGGAATAGAAATGGAAGCATTAACTGCGGTAAGCATCGCTGGTCTCACAATTTATGACATGCTTAAACCGCTTAATGATACAAGTTTATGCATATCTGATATTCGTTTGTTAGAAAAAAAAGGTGGAAAAAGTGATAGGAAATCGAATCATTCCACATCGAAATGTGCCTTATTGGTTTGTTCTGATGCCATTTTTTTTGGTAAAAAATCCAATCAAGTTGTAAAAGAAGTAGAAAGCTTGCTCCGAACACACCAAATAGAAATCGTAGATTCTCTCATTATTAAAGATGATGCAGATGAAATTCAAGGTCATATTCAAGCTTGGGTAAATCAAAAAGTTGATTTTATTTTTACTTGTGGTGGCACAGGATTAGGTCCAAGCGATAAAGCGGTAAGTGTGATAGAGAATTTAATAGAAAAAAAAGCAGAAGGGGTTGTAGAGGCAATTTATCACTTTGGAATTCAACGCACACCACTGGCTATGATGTCGAGAATAGTGGCTGGGAGCATAAAAAAAACATTTGTTTTAACTTTGCCAGGAAGTAGTTCTGGGGCTAAAGATGCGCTAAATGCGGTTTTGCCTCATGTTTTACACGCACATAAAATGCTTTTGAACGAAGGTTTTTAAAAATATAATATTTTTAAAATATCTAAATAATGAGAAAAATTCTCATTATTTCAATATATTCCAATTATTATTAATTTAATATCATTATTTTTGTGAAAATATCTCAATTCTCGCAAAATGATTATTCAATTCACAGTAGGAAATTTCAGGTCTTTTCATTTGAAAAGAACACTAAGTTTTGAGGGAGAAGGAATATCAGAATTAAAAAGCAATTTTTTTTCTGTTGAAAAACATAGGCTTCTTCGATCCTTAGTAGTTTATGGAGCAAATTCTAGTGGCAAAAGTAATCTAATTCAAGCTTTAGAAAGAATGCGTGAATTGATTTTGACTTCTGTAAAGCTTAATGATGGAGACAATCTTGATTTCTCCCCATTTTTGCTTTCTGTTGTAAGTGAAAATCAATCTACTTTCTTTGAAATTGTGTTTATGCAAAATCAAAAGCGTTTTAGGTATGGATTTGAATATAACCTTACAAAAATTACCAAAGAATGGCTCTTTCAGAAGAGTAATTCTAAATCGGAAAAAACATTGTTTTTGAGAACTATAGATGGAATTGCGGTTTCTGATGAATTCATAGAAGGGATAGGAAAGGAGGTTTCAACAAATGAAAATAGACTATTTATTTCTTTGGTAGCACAATTGGGAGGAGCTGTATCAAAGATAGTAATTGAGTGGTTTAAAAGGTATAATGTTATTTCTGGTTTGGATCATAAAGATTACAATGGCTTTACAACTAAAATGTTGCATGAAAATATGGCTGGCTGTAACGAGTCATTACAATTATTTCAAAGATTAAAGCTTGGTTTTAAAGAAATTAGAGTTCGAGAATCGGAGTTTCATCCTAGTGAACTTCCAAACGATTTGCCAGATCAAATAAAATTAAAGTTAATTAAAGAGCTATCTGGTCAAAAAAGAGTATCTTTAAATACTATTCATGACTATTTTGATAAAAATGGCATTAAGATATCTTCTAAAGAATTTGATAAAGATAAAATGGAATCTCAAGGGACAAATAAGCTCATTGATTTAGCCGGACCGATATTTGACACTTTAAGCTCAGGGAAATTATTAATTATTGATGAATTAGATGCTAAACTTCATCCTTTAATTACAACTTATATCATTAAGCTATTTAATAATCCAGATACGAATCTGCATAATGCACAATTACTTTTCGCCACTCACGATACGAATTTGTTAAGTACGGATTTGTTTAGGAGGGATCAAATTTGGTTTACAGAAAAAGATGAGAAAGAAGCTACCGATTTATATTCACTTTATGATTTTAATCTACCAGATGGTTCGAAAGTAAGAAATGATTCTAATCTTGAAAAAAACTATATCAGAGGTAGGTATGGAGCTATCCCTTTCATAGTAAATTAAATTTATGGCAAGAGTTTTAAAAATAGACAATTCCCTAAAAAAGCAATTTGCCTTTAAAAAGAATTTCAAAAAAAAAGGAAGAGAAGTCATAGCCTACTTTTTAATTGTTTGTGAAGGCGAGAAAACAGAGCCTAATTATTTTAGGTCTTTTCCTAAAAAAGCAGGAAAGATAGTATTTGACATTCAATTTAAAGGTGGAGGAATCAATACTTTAAAAGTTGTTGAAAAAGCAATTGAAATACGAGACAATTCCACTCAAAAATATGATCGAGTTTGGGCCGTTTTCGACAGGAAAGCTTTGCTTCAAACTCATTTAATAGCGCAATTATGAAAGCACAAAAAAATGATATTAAATGCGCTTGGAGTAATGAAGCATTTGAATTGTGGTATTTGTTACACTTTCATAATAGGACTACTGCGATGAGTAGAGATGAATATAAAAAGGCAATCGAAAATGGTGTGAACGAAAAAAATGAAAATCGCAAAAAGTTTAAATACTTAAAAAATGCGTTGGATACTTATTCCGTCTTAGAGAAAGCTGGAAATCAAACACAAGCTATAAAATGGGCAGAAAGCCTCGAACAATCATTTTCAGGAAATCAGTTTGCTGATTATAATCCTTGCACACAAGTTTATAAGTTAGTTTTGGAGTTAATTGGAAAATCAAGTAAGCTAAATGAAAAATTAATTGCTAAATTTAATTCGGGTATTTAAACTATATAAATTTAAAATAATCAAACAATGAATACCAAAAATCAAGTAAAAAGAACTGAAATCGCTACACTAGGAGAGTTTGGTTTGATAGAAACCATCAAAGCAAAATTTGATAAATTAATAAATCCTACTAGTATTATAGGGATAGGAGATGATGCCGCTGTAATTCAGGCTAAAGAAAATGAACAAATTCTTTTAGCAGCTGACATGATGGTAGAAGGTATTCATTTTGATTTGGCTTATACACCGCTCAAACATTTAGGATATAAAGCGGCTATAATCAATTTCTCAGATATTGCTGCTATGAATGGTGTTCCTACTCAAATTACAGTGAGCATAGCCATAAGTAATCGTTTTTCTGTGGAAGCTATTGATGAATTATATGAGGGAATTAAGGCAGCCTGCTCTCTTTATCAAGTAGATTTGGTAGGTGGAGATACGACTTCTTCTGTTTCTGGACTTATTATTTCTATCTCAGTACTAGGTTTTGTAAAGCCAGAATGGGTAGTGAAACGTTCGGGTGCCAAAGTAGGCGACTATGTATGCGTAACAGGAGACTTAGGTGCGGCTTATATGGGTTTGCAAGTTTTAGAAAGAGAAAAGCTAGGTTTTATTGCCGACCCTACTATTCAGCCTAATTTGGAAGAAAAAGATTATTTGATTCAGCGATTATTAAAACCAGAAGCCCGTTTAGATATTATTCATCAATGGAAAGAGCAAAACTTTATCCCTAGTGCAATGATAGACATTTCTGATGGTTTGGCTTCTGAAATCAAACACATTTGCGCAGCTTCTAATGTAGGCGTACAAATTGTATATGAAAATATCCCTTTAGACCCTAGTACACAAAATACATCTCTAGAATTTAATATAAACCCAAGTGTCTGCGCTTTGAATGGGGGAGAAGACTATGAACTTTTGTTTACGACTTCAGCAGAAAATTACTTGAAAGTAAAAAACAATCCAGATATTACCTTGATAGGACATATTATTGAAAAAGAAAAAGGTTGTAATTTATTGACAGAAAATGGACTAAACATTCCTTTGTATGCCCAAGGATGGAATCATTTTGAGAAATAGGAAATTGATAGTGGTTAAAAAAAATAATACTGCTAATTTACAGAAATTGTTTAAATTAATAATTAGATATAACCTACAATAGATGCCCTTTTAAGAAAATTCATTTTGAGTGAATGAATGTTAGAATGCAATTAGGCATAAACAAAATAATGTTAAGGATTTTTTGTTAAACATAGTTTTGGGAGTTTTTAGATAAAAATGATTGAACTCAAAACTAAATAGTTTGCTGAGAATAAAAAACAAAAAAGGTTCTAAAAATATGAAATTTCTAGAACCTTTTTCTCAATCTAAGCGGTGCGGACGGGACTCGAACCCGCGACCCCATGCGTGACAGGCATGTATTCTAACCAGCTGAACTACCACACCGTGTTTTTGAGGGTGCAAATCTACACCTTTTTTTATTATAATGTAATTTTTTTTTAATTTATTTGTTTAAATTTACAAAATAGCTTCAGAAATAGGGCTTTTTTACCTTTAAACCATTGAAATGAGCGAATCAATTAAAAATATAGCCGTAATCGGCAGAGGAAGTTGGGCTACTGCCTTGGTGAAAATTTTATCTCATAACCAAAATGTCCAGATTTATTGGTATGTGAACGATGAAAATGCGGTAAATTATATTACTGAGTTTGGGCGTAACCCTAGCTACCTTACAGATGTTGAAATTGATTTAAACAAAGTTAAGCCCGTGGCTGATATACAGGTCGCTTTTGATCATGCTGAGTATTTGGTCTTGGCTGTCCCGTCTGCATTTATAGAATCTACTTTGCAAGTTTTGAAAGGGAAAGATTGGAATAACAAAAAAATTGTTTCGGGTATAAAGGGATTAGTTACCGCAAAATACCTTACTGTTTCTCAATATTTAGCTGCTTATTTTGGAGCTAAAACTGAAAATATTGCTTTTATAGCAGGTCCTT
>JAAFJZ010000076.1:2768-9190 GCA_013298205.1 Cytophagales bacterium | reverse complement strand
AGAACATATGATAAGAGGAATGATTAAACTAATCAACCCAGGACATAAGTTTTTTGCTCCTTCTCACAGAATGGTAATTTGTATTCCTTCGGGCATTACCGAGGTAGAAAAAAGAGCCGTAAGAGATTCTGCTGAACATGCTGGAGCAAAAGAAGTATATATGATTTATGAACCAATTGCTGCAGCAATTGGAGTTGGAATTGATATCGAGCAACCTTTGGGCTCAATGATTGTTGATATTGGGGGAGGTACAACAGAAATAGCTGTTATTGCCTTATCTGGAATTGTATGTGATCAATCTATTCGTATTGCTGGTGATGTTTTTAGCCGAGATATATTAGATTATATGCGTAGACAACATAATTTATTAATTGGAGAACGTTCAGCGGAAAGAGTAAAAATTGAAGTTGGTGCTGCAATGACAGAACTTGAAAATCCACCTGCAGATTATGAAATTAGAGGTAGAGATTTAATGACAGGAATTCCTAAAGTTATAAAAGTAACTTATACCGAAATTGCTTTTGCTTTAGATAAGTCAATTTCTAAAATTGAAGAGGCCGTTTTAAAAGCGCTTGAAATATCACCTCCAGAACTTTCAGCTGATATCTATGATAGAGGAATTTATCTTACAGGTGGTGGCGCATTGCTAAGAGGTTTGGACAAAAGATTGGGTTTAAAAACCAAACTTCCTATTCATATTGCTCAAGACCCTTTAACTGCAGTAGTTAGAGGAACTGGGGCTGCGCTTAAAAATTTACAAGGCTTTAAAGCCGTTTTAATGAGCTAAACTTCCGCTCATGCAAAGGTTTTTTGATTTATTATTTAAGTATCGAGTTTTTTTACTCTTCTTTGGCTTAGAAATAACATCTTTTTATTTTATTTTTAAATTCAATTCTTATCAATCAAGTTATTTTTTTAGTACTTCAAGTTACTATATAGCCCAAACTATTCAAGTAAATCAATCTATTGAGGAATATTTTAATCTTAAAAAAATTAATAAAAATTTAAGTTCTGAAAATGCATATTTAAGGTCTTTGCTTGCAATAAAACAAGCTAAAGTCCAAGCTGATTATCAAATTAAAGATTCAATTCGAGCAAAAAGCTTTGAATTTATGACTGCTAAACTTGTCAATAATAGTACTTCAAGAAGTAACAATTATATAACCATTAATAAGGGTAAATTGGATGGTGTAAAACCTGGGATGGGTTTGATTTCTACTCAGGGTGTAGTAGGAAAAATTCGAAATGTTTCTGATCACTACTCTGTTGCTTATTCTTTGTTGCATACAATGGTCTTGGTTTCTTCTAAAATTAAAAAACAAAACGCATTTTGTACCACTCAATGGGATGGATTTTTACCTTCTCAAGCTAACTTATTGTATTTACCTAGGCATATAAAAGTAAAAGTTGGAGACTCTGTCGTTACAACAGGGTTTAATACCATCTATCCAGAGGGTGTGATGATAGGAAGAGTAAAATCTATTGATATAAAACCAGACGAAACTTTTTATAAAATTAAGCTTACGCTAAGTTCTGACTTTTCAGCTTTAAGCTATGTTTATGTTGTTAAAAACTTAGAACAACCAGAAGTAGATTCACTGCAAAATTTAAGTTTAACAGAAAAAAAACCATGAGTTTAAATAGTTTGTTGCGGCTCGTTTTTACTTTTTTGTTTCTAATTGCTCTTCAAGTTTTATTGGTTCGCACATTTGTTCTTTTTCATGTAGGTTTTTGCTTTGTTTATGTTGGTGCCATTTTCTTTTTACCTCAAAAAACCAACCGAATGATTTATATTGTAATTGCATTTTCTTTAGGTATTCTTATGGATATGTTTTATGATAGTATTGGAATTCATGCTGCTGCTATGACTTGGGTGGCTTTTTTAAGGCAACCCATTTATGATTTGTTAACACCAAAAGGTTCTGTTTCTGAAAATTCTTGGATAAGTATTAGTAACATGGGTTGGCGTTGGATGATATTATATGTTTCTATTTTATGCTTTGCTCATCATATTTTTCTTTTTTACATAGATGCCGGTTTTAATAATTTCTTTTTTTCTTTATTAAAGATTATTTTTTCAACCTTTTTAAGCTCTTTAGCAATATTATGGATTGCTAAAATAAGTGATCAAAAGGGCTCTGAAAATGCTTAATCAAAAACAGTATAACATTCTGATTTTTATTGGAATTATTGGTTTCGTTTACTTATTAAAGCTTTTTTATCTCCAAGTTATAGATACTACCTATTCTGATTTATCTAAAAGTAATACTGTTCATAAACTTACTGTTTTTCCTTATCGTGGTTTAATTCGTGATAGGCATGATAAAATGATGGTAATGAATATGCCTGTTTATGATTTAATGGTTATTCCAAAAGAGGTAAACATGACAGATACCATTTCTTTTGCCTCTTTATTAGGTTTGAATATGGTCGAATTTCGTCAGAAATTAAAAGACGCAAGAAAATATTCTAAATTAAAACCTTCTATTTTTATTCCCACACTTTCTAACGAAGATTTTGCCCGAATCCAAGATGCCTTGGTAGATAATACGGGTTTTTATGTTAACTCTAGATCTGTTCGTACTTATCCAGAACCTGCTGCTGCAAATGTTATGGGTTATATTGGCGAAATTAGCCCTAAGCAATTGTTAAGTATTAAAAATAATGAATATCGTTCTGGTGATTTTATTGGTTTGAGTGGTCTAGAAAAGCAATATGAAACTGTAATGAGGGGTAAAAGAGGCGTAAAATATGTTTTAGTTGATGTAAGAGGTGTAGAAAAAGGCTCTTTTTTAGATGGCGCTTATGATACAGCTTCTGTTGCTGGTGAAGATATTAGAACTTCGATAGATTATAAGCTTCAAACTTATGGTGAAAAATTGATGAAAAATAAACAAGGTAGCATAGTTGCGATAGAGCCAAGTACTGGAGAAATCTTGTGTATGGTTTCTAGTGCCTCTTATGACCCCAATCTATTGGTTGGTAAAAATTTTTCCAAATCGTATCGTTCTTTGGTTAACGATTCTTTGTTGCCTTTATATAATAGAGCTATTCAAGCAACCTATCCTCCTGGTTCAATTTTTAAAATTATAGAAAGTTTAATTGGACTTCAAGAAAAAGTCATAGATTCTAACACAAGTTTGCCATGCAATAAATCTATTATCAATTGTCATAATCATGGACCAACAATTGGTATGAGAGGTGCTTTAAAACATTCTTGTAATCCTTATTATTATGTGCTTTTTAATAGAATTTTACAACGAGGAACTTCTCATAACATTTTTGTAGATGCCGAAAGAGGTTTTGATACTTGGCGTTATTATGTAACCAGTTTTGGTTTAAGTACAGCATTAGGAATAGATTTACCTAACGAAAAAAATGGTCGAGTACCTTCAAATGCTTATTTTGATAGAGCATATGGTGATAAAAGATGGGCTTTTTCTACAATATTTTCTTTAGGTATAGGTCAAGGTGAAATACTTGTTGTTCCTATACAAATGGCAAACTTGGCTGCAATAATAGCCAACAGAGGGTATTATTATATCCCTCACCTTATCAAACAAATTGGCGGAAAAGATTCAATACCTCAAAAATATAAGGAAAAACATTATACAAAAATTGATGCAGAATATTTTCCAACTTTAGTTAATGCAATGACTGATGTCGTAGAATCAGGTACAGCTTATCGTTCTAAAATTAAAGGTGTCGTTTTTGGTGGTAAAACAGGAACAGCTCAAAATCCAATGGGTGAAGACCATTCTGTTTTTGTCGCTTTTGCTCCAAGAGATAACCCTAAAATTGCTTTAGCGGTTTATGTGGAAAATGCAGGATTTGGCGATAAATGGGCTGCTCCACTTGCTAGTTTGATGATAGAAAAATATTTAAATGATACTATTACAAGACAAGAAATCGAGAAAAAAATAATTGATAAAAACATAAATCTTTATAATGCTAAATTAAGAGAAGTTTTGATGATTAAAGCGGGTGTTAATACCCGAAAAGAAGGTGATTTGTTAGTTAGGCAATATTTTAGAGAAAAAATGTCTAAAGTGAGAAAAAAAACAAAACACTGAGATTTTTAAAAACCTAACTTATCTTTCCCCAGTTATTCCTTTCGGGTTTGCCATGTTTTATTTGAATAAAAATCGGCAAGTTTTCGTGAGCGGTAAGGTGGGGGTCTTTTTCTAAAATAGCCAAAGCCTCATTTCTTGCTTCTTTTAAGTAATCTGAATCTTGTGCCAAGTCGGCAATCATCAAATCTAACATTCCACTTTGCTGGGTTCCTAGCATATCGCCAGGGCCTCTTAGTTTTAAATCCACATCAGCTATTTCAAATCCATTTTGGGTTCTTACAAGCGTTTCTATACGCTGACGAGACACATAATTTATCTTAGACTTGGTCATTAATATACAATACGATTGATCGGCTCCTCTTCCCACCCTACCACGAAGTTGATGCAATTGCGCCAGACCAAATCTTTCGGCATTTTCTATAATCATCACTGTAGCATTGGGTACGTTTACGCCCACTTCTATCACGGTGGTAGAAACAAGTATTTGGGATTCGTTGCGCTTAAACCTTTGCATTTCGAAATCCTTGTCCTTAGGCTTCATTTTTCCGTGTACAATTCCGATTTGGTATTCGGGAAAAGCCCGATTAATAGATTCAAAGCCTTCTTTTAAATCTAAAAGATCGAGTTTTTCATTTTCTTCTATTAAAGGATAAACGATATAAATTTGCCTAGACTTTTGAATTTCACCACGAATAAAGGCAAAAACGGTATTTCTTTGGGCTTCGCCTCTGTGTACTGTAATGATAGGCTTTCTACCTTGAGGTAATTCATCAATTTGTGAAATTTCTAAATCTCCATATAAAGTCATCGCTAAAGTGCGAGGTATCGGTGTAGCTGTCATCACCAAAATATGTGGTGCTAGGGTTTTATTTTTTTTCCACAATTTAGATCTTTGCTCTACACCAAAACGATGTTGCTCATCTATAACACAAATTCCCAGCTCTTTAAAAATAACATTATCCTCTAAAACGGCATGGGTGGAAATCAAAATATTCGTTTCTCCGTTTTCCAAATCTGCAAGTTTTTTCTTCCTTTGGGCTTTTGTAGTAGAGCCGGTTAAAATATCGACTTTCAAACCCAAGGGTTCTGCCATTTCGGTAAAAGAAATGAAATGTTGCTCTGATAGTATTTCTGTAGGAGCTACCATACACGCTTGTTTACCATTGTCTATCGCCAGTAAAATACAAATAAAGGCCACAATTGTTTTACCAGAACCTACATCTCCTTGTAAAAGCCGATTCATTTGTTTTCCAGAACGGCAATCCAAAAAAATTTCTTTCAAAACCCTTTTTTGGGCTTCTGTAAGTTGAAATTGTAAATGGTGTTTATAAAAAGTATTGAGCACTTCTGTTTTGGCAAATACAAAACCTTGATTGGTATTGCGATTTGTCTTTTCATGTAAAATCTTAATTTGAACATAAAAAAGCTCTTCCCATTTCAATCTTCTTCTGGCATTAACAAGCTGTTCTTTACTTTGTGGCAAATGAATATAATGTAATGCTTCTTTGCGACTTATGAGCTGATATTTAAGTAAAATTTCTTGGGGAATATTTTCCTGAACATAATTTAAAGCTGTAGGCAAAACTTGTGAAATGATTTTAGAAATCGCCTTGCTATCTACAAATTGTTTTCTCAATTTTTCGCTTCCATGGTAAATGGGTACAAATGAATGTAAAGTTTGATCAGGACTATAAATATCTAGCTCGGGGTGAGAAAATTGTAGTTTCTCTCTAAAAAAAGATGGCTTTCCATACAGAACATATTTTTGATCCGTTTTTAAACGACTAAGTAAAAATTTTACCCCTCTAAAAAACACAATTTCAGCTTCTCCGCCTTCATTATCTACAAAGCCACAAACCAATCTTTCTACTGCACTTGTGTTTTGAACTTCAATATAAATCAGTTTTCCTAAAATCTGAACGGCATCTTCATGGTCATAGTTTATAGACTTGATTTTTGTAAAAACCGGCCTATCCTCATAACGAAAAGGATAAAATTGTAAAAGCTGTCCAATATTATGAATATCAAGTTCTGTGGCAAAAAGTTTCGCCCTTTGTGGCCCAACTCCTTTTAGGTATTCAAGCCCAGACTCAAAATATTTAATACTTTCAACCACTTATTTTATCACCTCTTAATTGTCTGTATCTTTTTCTAGACTCTTGAATAAAAATACTTTGGGGAAAAGTATCTATAATTTTTTTATAGGTTTCCATCGCTTTTTCCTTGTCTCTTAATTTATAATCATACGTTTCAGCCAAAAGATACATCGCATCATCTGCTTTAAGGCTATAAGGATATTTTTTTAGCAATAGATTAAGTTCATACATCAAACTATCATTTTGAGCTGTT
>JAAFJZ010000076.1:0-2758 GCA_013298205.1 Cytophagales bacterium | reverse complement strand
GTTTTTTTATAAATACCTGCTTTTATCCAAATCAAATAAACATCTAAAAAATGTTTGCTATACTGCTTTTCCATTTTAATCACTTCGGGCAAAAGTTTTTCAATGTTGTTTTGTAAAAGCAATAAATCCAATTTTGAATATTCGGTCAGTGCTTGGATATTCGTATCTTCTGCCAAATAATCTTGAATAAAAAGGCTTAATTCCATTGCATCATTGGCTATTTCTCGGGTCGTAGCCATTTTTAAAACATTCAATTGGTCTTTAGCCAAAAGAAAATCTCCTGTAAAATAAGAAATTTTTGCATTTTTTAATTTTGCTAAATGCCCGACAGGCTCTTCTTTATTTTCCAAACTAATTTGTGAATACAAAAGCGATGCTTCCCAAGGCTCATCATTGAGCAAATACATATCTGCAAGGGCTAGTTTTGTTTCTGCTCTTTGTTTATTGGTTAGCCGGAATTTTAATGTTTCTAAAATTAGACTAATTGCCGTATCTTTTTTATTCAAATAGCTTCCATAAATATTTGCCAAATTTACCATCGCATCGGCTGTATAATCATTTTTACCATACTCATTGATATAAGCTTTGTATTCATTTATTAATGTAGCAACCGCATTTTTATCAACAGGGTATTCATTTTTTACTATTTCTTCTTTACAAAAAATAACTTTTTTGCGGCTATCTTTCTGAAAAGACCCATTTGGATAGTAAGAATTAATATATTCATACAAAGGATAGGCTTCTTTATATTCCTTATTGTTTATCATGATTTCAGCCAGTTCATAAGTTTTACTGCCCATCGTGCCATATCTTTTATCATAAGCCTTAGATTGAATAAAAGCGGATTCATAATCTCTTTTTTGGGTGTACATCCATATCAAAAGATTAGGGAAAATTACCAAATCTGGTTCAAACTGAACTTTTTCCAAAAGCTTTTCCTCCAGAATATCAAACTCTTTTTCATTGGTAAAAAACCTTTGAATTTCATTTTTTATTACATCTATATTTGAGGAAGAAAAAAGTATATAATTGATAACTTCTTTGATCATATTATCCATCTGACCCGTTTCCTTATATAAATCTGCCATCTCATGCGCATAGGCTTGGGGCATAAATTTTATATCACGATAGGCTTCATAAAATTTTAAAGTCATTTTGGGATCTGTACAATCTTGAATATTTTTAATATAAACACAATTTTGTAAATATTTAATAGCAAAGCTAAATTCTTGTTGATCGTTAATTATGTCTTTTTTGTTTGAATCAAATAATTTGTCAGCTTCCTTTGCTTTACCAGAATTTTGAAAAAATTGCATAAGCTGAATTTTAAAAACAGATATTGAAGCATACTTTCTTGCCATTTTTTTCAAATGCTTTTGTAAATCTTCTTGCTTATCAAGTTCTGCTAAACATATAATATAATTTTGGTGGTAAAGAATTTCTTTATCTTTTGTAGAAATTAATTTTTGGTAATAAACCAATGCCTTATCATATTCTTTTTTCACAAAATACTCTTCAGCCAATTTTTCATCTTGAGCAAAGGCATTTGTAAAAAAGGATAGTGATATAATAAATGCTAGAAAATATAGTGAAATAGATTTTTTCATAATTTCATTTTTTGCAATTTTAAAATATCCACACAGTTATTAGTATTAATAAGTAAATAAATTTAATTAATTATTAATATATAATAAAGGATGTGGATATGTGGATAACAATTTTAAATTTTAGTTTAATAATTTTATAAACCCTATTTAAAGTTTTACTTTATTTTAGTTGGTTTTATATACTTGAAAATAAGACTTATAACAATATTTTGTGGATATGTGGATAAGCTATTTTTTCTTTAATTTTTTAATCTAGCTTGTTAGTAAGCTATCGTTTAATTATTTTTTCTATTGATAATTATTTGCTTTTTTTACTATCCTTTTTATCCTTCTCTTTTTTCTCTAAAATACTAAGTTTGTCTACAATGGTACTGAGGTTTACCAACACGTTTTCCACGTCCCAACCTTGCTTCAGCTCAATAATTTCACTATAAAGATAGAATTTTTCTGCTTCTGTACCTGTTTTATAATCATTTCTATCCCATTTTAAGTTTTTATTCACATCGTCTAAAATCCTTAAAATATAGTTTCCACCTTTTAAATCTGTAAACATAAAATCTGAATCTGTAATGATTGATGCTACAAATTCAAAATTATCACTTAACAATTGCACAATCATTTCTTTGTTCCATTCTATTTTACCTGTTATAGATCCTTTTTCTTCATTGGCTTGGAAATCATATCTAAAATTTATCGTTGCATTCGTATCATTATGAATACCGATTAAACTTGTTGATGGTATTTTTACTTTTAAGGTATCTTTAATTAGCTTTTTGATTGTTATGATAATTTGATTGCTGTCAGAATTTAGGTAATAATCTGATTTACTGATATTTATAGAATCATTGTCTCTATAAATCATTATATTTTCTGTTTTTATTTCTCTTATAGGTGTTTCGGTTTTTATTTTTACTCTTCTTATTCCTTTTCTTTGGTTTTCCACATCCAATTCTATAGATGTATTAAGTACAATTGTATCATTTTTATATTTGTAATATACTTCAAGTGTATCTTTAGTTTTTACTAGTGAACTATCTGTAAATGAATATTCTATTTTCATTGTATCTCCTACAGTTGTGTCTACAGGTATAGGCGGGTAAATATTTAAGTCTTTCGATTTAAAGTCTATAATTGTTTTGTATATTTGATTC
>JAAFJZ010000075.1 GCA_013298205.1 Cytophagales bacterium | reverse complement strand
TAAGTGTAACTGGTTTATCTACAAGTACAGGATGTACGCCTCAAGGAGCCTTATCTTTAAGTGTTTCTAGCCTACCAGGTTTATTAGTTTCAGCTTCTAGTACTTCTTTTTGTGAAAATAAGTCTTTAACCCTAACCGTAAGTGGAGCAAATTCTTATAGTTTTAGTTCTATATCAGGTGTAAATGTAGTTCAAGCTGGGAATGAATTTACCCTAAGTTCTACTATTTCAGGTGCCTATAATTTATCTATAACAGGAACTAATGCTTCATCTTGCCAATCAAGTTCGGTTTTTAGCTTCAATGTAAATCCTCTGCCCATTTTGAGTTCTACACCTGCAGTTAAGTCTTTTTGTCAAGGAAGTTTATTGACGGTCTCAGGTTTGGGAGCACCATTAATTTCTTGGTCTGGAAGTGCGGGATTGGTTTTGAATTATATTTCTTTAAGTGATGTAGAATTGAGTTCAGCTACTCCGGGATTGTATTCGTTATCACTTTCGGGCTCTAGTTTAAATGCTTGCGTTTCCAATTTGGTTTATACTGTAACCGTAAGTAGTGGAGTGCCAACTACAGCTACCAGTCTATCCGGTGCTAATCAGCTATGTGAAAATGCCTCCGCTACATTTACAAGCGATATTCTTAATGCAACAAGTTACCAATGGTTTGTATCACCAGCATTATCCATTTTGGGTAGTAGCACAACCTCTTCTGTTTTGATTTCTGCAAACACAGGCTTTAGTTCTGGTATGATTTTAGTTTCAGGCACAAATGCTTGTGGAACGGGCGGAACTTTTCTTAAAAATGTTTCAATTAATCCATCACCTAGCTTAACTCTTACAGGAAATCAATTTGCTTGTCAGAATGTAAACCTATCTTTAAACGCTTCGGGTGCTGATGCATTTACATGGACAAGTGTGTCTGGTGTTTCGTTTTCTAGTTCTTCAATAGCAAATCCTACATTAAGTTTCTTAAATAATGGTTTGCTTCTGATTTCTTTAACGGGTACGAATACAGTTTCTGGTTGTAGCAGTGTGCTAGCTTCTACTTTAACAATTGGTAGCGTTCCTGCACTGAGTTTTGCTCCATCTTCACCAAGCAGTTGTGCTTCAACAAATGCTACTTTAACTGTTTCGGGTGCAAATTCATTTGATTATTTATTCCCAATTGATATAAATGTTTCAACTATAAGTTCTGGTATTTTCTCTTTTATTTCCACAATACCAGGAACTTACAATTTGTCTTTAACAGGATTTTCGGCTAATGGATGCTCGAATTTAATTATTGTGCCGATTACAATTAATTCTAGAAGTCCAATTGATTTTGGAACAATTTCTGGGGTTTCTAATATTTGCGTTAATCAAAATTTATCGTTTTCTACACTTTCTATTCCAAGCGTTACGGGTTATTCTTGGCAAGTTTCATCTGGTTTAGGCATAAATTCAGGAAATGGTACTAGCTCTATTATTTTGAATACAGGTTCTTTCCCTCAAATTGGAAGCATAAGTCTCACAGGATTTAATGGTTGTGGAAATGGGCCAACATTAATCTACCCAATAACGGTAAACAGCGTTCCTTTAACGAGTATAAATCCTTCTAATTTATCTACATCTATTGGTTCGAATTTTGCATTAATAGGTTCTGGTGCAAGTTCTTATATTTGGAATGTACCAACTGCAATCACAACCGTTACTCTTTCAGGCTCTGGAAATAGCCAAATTTTATTAAATTCTAGTTTAGCTGGTGTTTATGAAATTACAATGACGGGTACAAATAGTGCAGGATGTAGTTCTGTCTCTAAAAGCATGGTTACCATTACGGGTTGCACGCCAATTGTAGTGCAGAAATCTTCCACCCAAGTGTGTGCAGGTTCATTAATTAATGCAACGGCATCTGGGGCAAATACTTATATTTGGTCAAACTCAGGTTCAAATTCATTTACCTACCTAAATGCAAGCCAATCATTAGCTATTATTAGCCAAACGACTCCAGGTATTTTTAGTTTTACCGTTTCAGGATTTTTACCTAGTGGTTGCGTAATAGATGATGTAAGCACATTTGAAATTCTTTCGGTTCCATCTTTGATTATTGTGCCATCTGCATCTTCAATTTGTGCTGGAAATTCTGTTTCCATGACAGCTTCAGGTGCGAATATATATGCTTGGTCTGGCTTAGGCTTACTTCAATTGTCAGGCTCTGTTGTGAATACAACCCCACTTTCAAGTACGCAAACATTCACAGTAAATAGTACTTCAACTAATTCATGCTCAAGTAATAGTGTATTGACTGTTTCGGTGAATGGAAGTTTGCCCACACTTGCTTCTGCCGTTAATGGCAATAATAATATATGTGTAAATCAGTCAAACCTATCTTATTCAGTTTCGGGAATTCTTTTTGCCACTTCATTTACTTGGAATTTACCTCTTGGCTTTACAATTAGCTCAGTAAACGGGTCAAATCAAATTACTTTAAATACATCTTCAATCCCGTCTTCAGGACTTATCTCAGTTACAGGTGTAAATTCTTGTGGCAATGGTCCAACATTTACGTTTCCAGTAACTATAAATGGATTGCCAACTATTATTGCAAATCCTTTAGTATCTTCAGTTTGTCAATCTAGTATTTTAACTATTACGCAATCGGGTGCGAACGCATATACATGGAATGCTATTCCGCAATTAAGTTCTACAATTACAGGTCAAAATTCTAGTTTAACTTTCTCAAGTGGAGGTAACTATACCCTTACGCTTTCTGGCAACGATTTGAATTCATGTACGAATTCCTCATTGGTAAACGTAACGGTAAACAGTTTACCTAATTTGACTGTTCTGCCAAATTCAACTTCCGTTTGTCAAGCATTGTTACCTATTAATTTATCAGTTTCTGGTGCAAATAATTATACATGGTTTCCACCAGTTTCATTAGGAGGAATTACGACTTCAGGTAATATATTTTCATTTAATACCTCTACCAATGGAACTTATCTCATTACAGTTTCTGGCACAGACCTAAATTCTTGTAAAAATGTTTCAATCATTGCTACAAATGTAACTTCTTCGCTACCAGGAATTTTGAGTTTTGTTAATTCTAGTACAACTGGTTGTTTGAATTTGACAAGTACCTACCAAGTGCAAACAGTTTCAGGACTTAGTGCTTACAATTGGATTGTTTCTAATGGAGGAACTATTCAATCGGGCAATGGAACAAGTTCTATTGTTGTTTTATGGACTACTTCGGGTACAAATACCGTTTCGGTTTCGGGTGTAAATGCTTGTGGTTCGGGTGCATTTGCTACTTTGAGCGTAAATGTTCCTTTTACATCTACGATTCCAATCAACGCAGATAAATTATCAAATTGTACGCCAGCTTTATTTAATTTGACAGCTACTGGAGCATCAAATTATGTTTGGAATACCATTTCTGTTGGTTCTTTCTCTAGCCTTAATTCCGCTATTTCAAATGTAACAATATCTAATACAGGTATTTATGCATTAACAGTTTCTGGTTTTGTAAATAGTTGCCCTGCACAAGGATTAATCACATTAACCACATCAAATTTAATTCCTGATAATATAAGTAGCATTTCAGGATTAAATAATTATTGCCAAAATGTGGCTATTAATTTAGTTGCAAGTACAGCCCTTGGAGCTAGTTCCTACCTTTGGTCTTTGCCACCGGGTTTAAGTATTTTATCAGGTCAATCTACCAATGGTATTTCTATTGGACTTATGAATTCAAGCGTTTCAGGTTTGAAAACGGTATCGGTATTTGGGCAAAATTTATGTGGTTTGAGTACAGCTCCAGGATTGTTTTCATTTACGATATTAACTACCCCTTCATTACTAATTTCTGGACCAAGTTTTTCATGTAGCGCAAATCCAATACAATTAACAGCATCTGGAACAAATGGTTTGACTTACAATTGGGCTCCTAATACTGGACTTTCTACCACCTCAGGGGCTTTGGTTACAGCAACAGTGAATGCGCTTACTACTTATACCGTTACAGGAACAGCTTCAAATGCTTGTTATGATACGCAATTCAAAACCATTACCGCTTCTGTTTTACCAACGAATCCAGCTATAAATCCGCTTTCGCAGCCGAATTGTTCTACTTTTGTAGCTTCATGGCAAACGGTTTCCAATGCCATTACTTACACTTATGAAGTGGCTGAAGTTGCAGATTTTAGCACAACTGTTCTTGCCAACCAAATCACAACAGCTACTTCATTTACATTTGCAGGCAATCCAAACCAAGCATATTATTATCGAATCAAATCTTCAAATTTATGTGGAGCAAGTTTGAATTATAGTGTAGGAACTGTAATGACTTTTGTTTGTCCTAATGTGGTATGCGCAGACCCAACACCAATATTACCTGTTGGCAATGTATGCACAAGTTTCAAAACCACTTGGGGAACTGTAGCAGGCGTAAATGGCTATATTTTGGATATTTCTACCAATAGTAATTTTACGAATATAATCCCAGATTTATCGGGATTAAGATTTCCTAGTTCTACAAGCAGTTTTAATGTAAGTTCTACAGGAATCGTGATGGGGCAAAATTATTATATTAAAGTTCGTTCCTTTGGTTTTTGTGGTACAAGTCCTGGCAATAATATTTCAATTGTATTTACTTCTTTCCCACAAGATCCTGTTCTCTCTCTTAGTTCAGCTAAAGATTGCTTTGGCTTTACTACTCAGTTTTCACAATTATCTGGAGCAAGTTATTATTTGCTAGAAGTTTCATCTTCAAGTGGATTTCAAAATATACTTTATTCATCTACAACTCTTGGAAGAGCTATAGGTACTACAACTGGTCAATTAATTGAAAATGTAGTTTTGCCTTCTTCACTTTCAGATGATCAATATTATTATCGTTTTAAAAGCGTTTATACTTGTGGTATTAGTGCTGGTACAAGCACAGGTTTTTATAATAGATACAACATAAATGGCTCAGTTAATTTAAAAACCAATTATTTAATTTGTCCTAATTCAAAACTTACTTTAAAAACTTTAAGACCTTTTGCTGATTCTCATAGTTGGTATCCGCTAAATTTCAATACATCTTCCATTACATCCATCTTTAGTTCACCTACACAATTAATAAATAGATCCAGAATAGGTTTTTGTTATTTCGCTGACACAGTCAATATTGATTTATATAAGAAAACTAAAATTTCTATTAAAAACATAACTGAAGATTCTTTAACTGGACTTTTTGTTGAAATAGATTGGAGATTATACTTGAAAAATGATTTTAATGGAGATACTATACAACTTTTAAGAAAACCATCTGGAAGATTAAATTGGGATACATTAATTGAAAAAGTATTGCCTGATACTTTGCCTTTTAGGGATTTTATATATGCTCAAAACAAACAAAAATTTGACTATAAAGTAATTGTTAAAAACTTAAGTGTTTGCAATGACACAATTCAATCCAAGCTTCACAATAACATCTTTTTAAACGGATCTAGTTTTGAAGCTGATGAAGATGTGTCGGTAAGTTTAAAGTGGAATCCATACATTAATTGGAATTTCCCATTAGAATTCTATTATATATGGCGTGAATTAGATAAAAATAGAAACTTTATTAAAATAGATGGCGTGAAAGCAAAATCTGATACTACGACTCGAAAAGAGTTTTTGAACATGAAAGAAGGTTTGAAACATTGTTATAGGGTAAATGCAGTAGATACTTTTGGCTTAAAATCGTGGTCTAACTTGCAATGCTTCGATTTTAAACGTAATATCAAAATACCTAATGTATTTACACCTAATGGTGATGGATACAACGATGCTTTTTATATTGATAATTTATCTAATTATCCAAATGAGTTATTTATTTTTAACCGTTATGGGGTCAAAATTTTTTATGAAAGAGATTATAAAAATACTTGGAATGGAGAAAACTATCCAGATGGAACTTATTTTTATATACTTAATTTGAATAATGGAACTGACCAAAGAAAAGGAACTGTTTTAATTAGTAGATAATATTATGAAAACAAAATATTTACTTATCGCTTTGTTTTTTTGTAGCCAAATACAAGCTCAAACAATTGATCCGCATTTTTCTCAATTTATGTTAAATAAATTGGTTTTTAATCCTGCTTATGCTGGTTATTATGGCAGCCCACATTTTGCAGTTTTTCACCGCTCGCAATGGGTAGGCTTTGAAGGGGCACCTGTAACTCAAACAATTAGTGCTGATTTGCCATTACCAAGTAAAAAAATAGCTTTAGGTGCTCATTTCATAAATGATGGAATTGGAATTCAAAGAAATTTTACTTTTATTACTTCGTATGCTTATAAAATTATTATGGACAAAGGGAGCTTTACAATGGGTTTGAATGCAGGTGTCAGACAATTTGGTTTGGACCCAACTCAAATAAGTGCTAAAGATAAAAATGATCCTAATTTACAATCCATACAATCACCTTTTGTTCCTGACTTTGGTTTAGGTTTTGTATATAAAGATGCGTCAGATCGTTTTCATGTAGGTGTATCTGCTTTGCACCTTTGGGAATTTGATATTATTTATAATGTAAAAGGCTTGGGAAATGCTAAAGTAGCCAGAATGTTCTTTGCAAATGGAGGTTATAAATACAAAATAAGCCAAAACTTATCTTTTTTACCATCAGGGATTTTGAAATTTGATTTCAGAAGCCCTGCTCAATTTGATTTTAATTTCACGCTTTTATATAAAGAAATGGTTTGGTTTGGTTCAACATATCGAACTTCAGATGCCATTTCATTTATGACTGGTTTAAATATTGATAAGCTGAATATTGGTAATTTTAAAGAAAAGTTTAAAATTGGATACGCTTTCGATTGGACCGTCTCACGTTTACCGACTTATAATTCAGGAGGTTCGCATGAAATTTTTATTACATTCGATTATTCTGTTCCTGATGAAGAGCATAAAGCTAAGTTTAAAAAAATCGAATAAATTTTTCCGAGTTTCATTCTGGAAAATTTTGTTTCTTTTTGAGTTTTTCTTTTTTTGTATAATATAGCCATAAACCTGTTTGTTTTCCATTTTTGTAATTACCTTCAAACTGTTTTTTACCATTTGAGTAGTAAAAAATCGACATTCCATCTTCTAAACCATTTTTAAAATATGACTTTTGAATCATCTTTTTGTTTTCATCCCAAAAGAGCCAAAGAGAATCGGGCATTCCCAATTTGTAATATCCTGTACGTTTTGATTTCCCATCTTCATAAAAAAACTGCCAAAGTCCGTCATAAAGTCCGTTTTTAAAATAACCTTGTTTACTTTCAAATCCCGTTTGGTAATAGTAGCTTTGTAATCCCGTTTGGAAGCCATTTTCCCAGTTTTCTATTGATTCTTTTTTGCCATCGGGGTAAAAAAATTCCCATTTCCCATGGTAATTATCCTTTTTATATGAACCTTTTGCGTTTATTGTTTGATTAGGGTAGTAAAATATCCAGTCTCCTTCTTTTAAATCATTGATTTTGATTCCTTGAGATTTTATAAATCCATCTTCATAGTATTCTTTTTTGATTTGGGCAAAAGTGGAAAGGGAGATAAATAGGAAAATAATTATTTTTATGAGAAGAAATTTCATTGTTATTTTACGTTAAAATATAAACATTTTAAGTTTTATCAAAAGTATGAATTCCAATTTGAAACCCCAATTATTTGTTGTAAAAATAGGTGGAAATGTGATAGACAATCCTGATGTGCTTAAAAAATTTCTCCAAGATTTGTCTTCTGTAAACCAGAAGATTATTTTAATACATGGCGGAGGCAAAATAGCCACCCAAATAGGAGAGAGGCTCGGTTTAGAAGCCAAAATGCATGAGGGGAAACGAATTACTGATTTGCCTATGCTCGAAGTAGTTACCATGGTTTATGGAGGTTTAATCAATAAGAATATTGTAGCACAGCTTAACAGTTTGAATATAAAAGCATTAGGATTGACGGGCGCTGATGGAAATGCAATTTTGGCAAAAAAACGACCTGTAAAAGATATAGATTATGGTTTTGTAGGCGATATTGAAAAGGTAAATGCAGACTTTTTGCAAACCTTACTTGTGGCAAATATCTTACCCGTTATCGCACCTATTACACACGATGGCACTGGGCAACTATTAAATACCAATGCAGATACCATAGCCAATGAAGTAGCGGTAGCTATGGCAGAATATTTTGAAGTTTCACTAATATATTGTTTTGAGTTGATGGGTGTAATGAAAGATGTAAACGACAAAGATTCTTTGATACCTCAAATTACTCCTCAAATATATATAGAATTAAAAAAAAGTGGAGCGATTTCAAAAGGGATGATTCCCAAATTAGACAATTCTTTGAAAGCCATAAATAAAGGAGTAAAACAAGTTTACATTTGTCATGCTTCTCAAATTGAAAGCATTGGAACTACTAAAATGCAAGGAACTAAAATAGTAGATAGATATTAAAACATTTTTATTTGATATAAAGATTTGTAATTCTGCTCGTAAAATAATTATATTTTTTATTTGTATTATATAAATTGATTCTTACCTTTACAAAAAAATATATTATGAAAAAAATATTTATAACTATCCTAGCAATATTGTTGGGTCAAAGCTATTTAGCAATATCCCAAAACCGCTATGTATCAGAAACTGGCAACGATAGCAATGATGGTAAAACAAAATCAACACCTTGGAAAACTTTATCAAAAGTTAATTCAAGTATGGGGTTGTTTAACCCAGGAGATTCAATTCTTTTTGAAAGGGGAAGCGTTTTTTATGGAACTTTAGACATAATAAAAGATGGCTCTTCAAGCAAGCCTGTTGTATTTTCTTCTTATGGTGTAAAGTCCAAACCTAAACCTGCGATTGCTGGTGGAAGGAGAGTAGCTTCAAGTTCTTGGAGATATAGAGGCTCCAATATATGGGTTTCTTACAATGACCCATTAAATCGAATTGAAAATTTACTTATTGTAAACAAAAAAGCCTATTTACCTGGTCGTTTTCCAAAACAAGGTTATTTTTATAGAGATACTAGCTTATTGCGTCAAGGATTTATTTGTAATGCTTTAAAGAGGTTTCCAAATAAATATTGGGAAGGTGCTACTGTTAGGCTAAAAAACTATTATTATGGCTGGGAGGTAAGAGTTGTGAAAACTTTTAATAGCAAAAAAGGAATTATTTTTTACGAAGATGATACTTCTGCTGAAGCAATTGAAAGAGGTTGGGGTTTTTTCTTTGATAATAAAATTGATTTAGTTACTT
>JAAFJZ010000074.1 GCA_013298205.1 Cytophagales bacterium | reverse complement strand
AATGGCAAATTTATAGGCTGGGCATATTACCAATGCTTGGGCGTGCAGAGCTACCATCTTTCAGATTTGAGCCAAGCTTCATGTGGAAAAAAAGTTTTGCTCAAACTTTTAAAAACTTTTAACATTAAAATCTTGGTGGGAGGAAGTTTGTTTTTATCGGGAGACTTATTAAAATATAATTACAATAAAGATTTACAATCAAGCTTTTACAAGCTTTGGATTCAAAATAGCAATTTTCTATTGAAAAAATCTTGCTCTTCTTTTTTGTTTTTAAAAGAAATAAAAGACCCAACCTTGCAAAATGAAATTGAGCAAAAACCTAATTTTATACCTTACACCGAAGATATTCAAATGTCTTTGGAAATAAACGAGAATTGGAAATCTTTAGCAGATTACAACAAAGACCTGAGTCGTAAATATGCAGCTAGAATCAAAAAATTGCAGAGCATTCCCCTGCAAGCGAAGCAGAACTTGAATATCGACTTTAGTGAGATAGAGCGAATGTATCTAAAAATCGCTGAAAGAAGCACCATTAAGTTAGGCTTCATAAATAAAGCTTACTTCAAACTTCTTTCTGAAAATCTAGCTAACAATTTTCAAATTTATGACTTTTATTACCAAGGTAAAAAAATAGGATTTTCTAGCTATATTATTGATAGTGAGACTATTGAAATTTATTATATTGGGATGGACGATGCCAAGAGCGAGGAATTAAGAGATTTATATTCTTTTATGCTTTTACACTCAATAGAAAAAGCCATAGAATTAGGAAAGAAAAAACTTTTACTTGGGCGCACAGCTTTAGAAGCCAAAGCCATGATTGGGGCGAAACCTATCGCGCAAAAAAGCTATATCAGTGCCTCAAATAAGTTGTTTTTGAGCTTTGCTAAGCGAATTGCGAGCAGCTTTTATAGCTCACTTGGGCAGGAATGGAAAAATAGAAACCCTTTTAAAGAAATAAAAGAGTCTAAAATTGAGCTAGAATTAGAATTGAAAGTTTAACTTCCTAATTTTACAATTATCTATCTATGCCATTTGTACAAGTGTTTTCTTGAAACAATTAGAATACAATTTAGTTTAAAGTAAGTAATTTAAGCAAAAAAAGGATAATTTTTGCTCATTAAAGAATAGATACTTACCTTTGTAAAAAAAATATCATGGCTGAAGCTACAACCAAATCCACCAAAACATTTGTTTCCAATAAAGATGAGTCTGTAAGGATGTTTAAAAGTGATTTTATGGAATTATTTTCCAAAGTTCACTTTACTGTTCCTCTTTATATTTTTGTACCCGTTATTTTGGCTTTGTTCGGCTTTAGTTTCTTTTATTTCAATCTGTCTGTTTGGGTTGTTTTGGGTTTAATGCCCTTGGGCGTTTTCTTGTGGACCGCTACAGAATATTTGATGCACCGTTTTGTATTTCATTTTGTTCCTCAATCTTCTTGGGGTTTGAGACTACATTTTGTCTTTCATGGCGTTCATCACGATTACCCCAACGATTCAAGAAGATTGGTTATGCCTCCTATTATAAGTGTTACTTTAGGTATTTTCTTTTTTAGTTTATTTACATGGCTTATAGGTATTGCATTGGCTTGTCCGTTTTTTATAGGTTATGTGTTGGGGTATTTGTTTTACGATTTGTCGCATTATGCTTTACATCATTATAATTTTAAAAGCAAATTTTGGTTAGATTTAAAACATCACCACATGTACCATCATTATAAAGAGCCTGACAGAGGTTTTGGCGTTTCAACTAAATTTTGGGATCACATTTTCAGGACACTTTTTACCAAAGATTTAGCCAAGTAAATATCTATGGCACTTATTTTCCCCGTGAATGGTCTTTCACCCAAATGGGGAAATCAAACCTTTATTGCTCCCAATGCTACTTTGGTAGGAGATGTAATTATGGGAGATGAATGCTCCGTTTGGTTTCAAGCTGTACTAAGAGCAGATGTAAATTCTATAAGGATAGGCAATAAAGTTAATATTCAAGATGGGGTTATTTTACACGGAACTTACCAAAAAGCATCTCTAAGCATAGGGAACGAAGTTTCTGTAGGTCATAGAGCAATTTTGCATGGTTGTACCATTGAAGATCAAGTTTTGGTTGGAATGGGTGCAATTGTAATGGATCATGCAGTAGTAAAAAAACACGTAATAATAGCTGCGGGTGCAGTCGTTACGGAGAATATGATTTTAGAATCGGGTTTTATTTATGCAGGAGTGCCAGCGAAAAAATTAAAACCCATAGATACTGAACAAATTTCAGGCATGATTAATAGAATAGCCAATAATTATTTGACTTATTCCACTTGGTTTAATGAGATTAATGAAGCAAACTAAAGCATTTTTGATTAAAAATAGCAGGTTTTAAGTTTAATTTTTAACAAAAATTAATATACTTATTAAAAATAAATTAAATAAGTTTTGAAATAAGAAATTAAATCCTACCTTTGCACTCCTTAAAAAAAATATATACAAATGGCACGTGTCTGCGACCTTACTGGGAAAAAAACCCAAGTTGGCAACAATGTTTCTCACGCAAACAACAAAACGAAGAGAAAGTTTTATCCTAATTTACATACAAAAAAGTTTTATATACCTGAGCAGGATTCTTGGATTACGTTAAAAGTAGCCGCTTCTACCATTAAAACTATAAATAAAAAAGGAATTAGTGCTGTAATAAAAGATGCAGTAAGAAAAGGAACTATTCAATTTTAAATCGTTATGGCAAAGAAAGGCAATAGAATTCAAGTAATCATGGAGTGTACTGAACACAAAAATAGTGGTCAGCCAGGTACTTCTAGGTACATTACTACCAAAAACAGAAAAAACACAACAGAAAGATTAGAGTTGAAAAAATACAATCCTATTCTTAGAAAAGTTACTGTTCACAAAGAAATTAAATAAAAAATGGCAAAGAAAGTAGTTGCAACACTCAAAAAAGAAGGTTCTGGTAAAACTTTCGCAAAAGTAATCAAAGCTATCAAATCATCTGAAACAGGTGCATATACCTTTAAAGAAGAAATTGTTCCTGTAGATTTAGTACAAGAAACTTTAAAATCTAACTAAGAGGTGATTTCGTTAAGAAATCTATCTTCACATAGTTTTTTAATCTAAATATAATATGTTTGGATTATTCAAATCGTCTAAAAAAGAACTAGAAACCAGTCTTGAAAAAACCAAGACTGGTTTTTTGTCTAAAATCAGCAAAGTATTTTTAGGTAAAACGAAAGTAGATGCCGAATTACTTGATGAATTAGAAGAAGCCCTCATAGCAGCCGATGTAGGCACTGATACTACTTTATCTATTATCAAAAAACTTGAGGAGAAAGCCTCTCAAGAAAAATATTCTTCTCAAGCCGAGCTTACTGCTCTTTTGAAAGAAACCATTAGCTCATTACTAGACAGCTCGGTAAGCCAAAATTTTGAGAATATCAAAAGTAAAGATTGGGCAAAACCATACGTAATCCTTGTAGTAGGAGTAAATGGGGTAGGCAAAACAACTACCATAGGAAAGCTAGCTGCGCAATACAAAAAAAATGGGCATAAAGTAATTTTAGGTGCGGGAGATACTTTTCGTGCAGCTGCAGTAGATCAAATCAAACTTTGGGGAGACAAAAACGATATAGAAGTCGTTTCAAATGGCATGAATACAGACCCTGCTTCTGTGGCTTTTGATGCTGTAAAAAGAGCAAAAGAAGTAAATGCGGATGTGGTGATTGTAGATACTGCGGGAAGGCTACACACAAAACTTAATTTGATGAATGAGCTTACCAAGATTAAAAAGGTAATGGAAAAAGTAATACCAGAAGCTCCTCATGAAGTTATGCTTGTTTTGGATGGAAGTACGGGACAAAACGCTATTATTCAAGCTAGAGAATTTACCAAAGCTACTCAAGTAAACTCTTTGGCGGTAACCAAACTAGATGGTACAGCAAAGGGAGGAGTTGTAATCGGAATTTCGCACCAATTTAAAATACCTGTGAAATATATTGGGACAGGCGAAAAGCAAGATGATATTCAAGTATTTGACAAAAATGCTTTTATAGACACAATTTTTAGTTTTTAGGCCTTTCTTATTCTGGGTTTTTAGCTTAATTCATCATGATACAAATCCGAAATTTACACCACCAATATAAAAATAGTAAATCCATAATTTACCCTGATTTCAATTTACAAACAGGAGAAATCTTGGTCTTAAAAGGAGATTCTGGGACTGGTAAAAGCACTTTATTGTATATTCTAGCAGGCATATTAGCTCCTAGCTCGGGCAACATTTTGATAAATGAACATAATTTATATGCCCAAACTGAATCCCAAAGGGATATATTTAGAAGTAAAAATATAGGCGTAATTTTTCAACAGCTTTATTTAATTCCCTACCTTACTGTTTATCAAAATATTAAGTTGGCTTTGGATTTGGCAGGAAACAAAGTAGCAGATGAAGAAATATTTGAAATATTGAAAGCTCTTCATATTCAAGATTTTATTTCAAACAAAGCAAGTACCCTAAGTCATGGTATGCAACAAAGAGTAGCCATAGCTAGAGCTATAATTAATAAGCCAACATGGATTTTAGCAGATGAACCAACTTCGAGTTTGGATGATAAAAATACTGAAAGTGTGTGCAAGCTTTTTCAAGAAATAAACCAAAAATACAAGATTGGCTTTATCATTGCTTCACATGACAGCCGTTTGAAAAGTTATTTTCCAAAGCAATACATTTTAGCGTCATGATTGTAGCCCTAATTAAAACAGCTCTTTTGGCTTTTAGAAACAAGTTCTTAGACCACGTTTCTAATATATTTCTTTTCGCAATGGGGATTACCGTTGCTTTGATGACCTTGTTTTTTTATAAAGCAATCGAAAAAAATATTTTCGATTCACAACCTAAAATTGATTTGGTAATCGGAGCCAAAGGAAGTCCTTTGCAACTTGTATTGGCTTCAGTGTTTCATATAGAAAATCCTACAGGCAATATCAGCAAAAAAACAGCTGATTCTATAGCTAATCATCCTTTTGTAAAACGAGGAGTTCCGATTTCAATAGGAGATAGCTACAAAGGAATTAGAATTGTGGGTTCTGATACGAATTTTACAAATTTATATCAGTTAAACTTAATCAATAAATCTAATTTCCCTCAAAGTTTTGAAGCTTGGGTGAGTAATGACTTAGCTGAAAAGTTAAATTTTAAATTAGGCTCAACTTTTGTAAGCTCTCATGGACTAACGGAAGATGCGCATCAGCATGACAATAATTTTTATACAATTACGGGTATTTTTACAAGTAATTCAGAAATAGCCAATAAACTCATTATTACCAATTTATCAAGCGTTTGGGAAGTACATGGCAATATAGAAAAAGAAGTGGAAACGGAGCATGAACATGAGCATGAGCACGAACATCATCAAGAACATTCTTCAAGTGAAGTATTAGAAGATTTAGGTTTAGAATCGAGCAAAGAGCTAGAAATTACTGCGATGCTGGTGCAGTATGCAAGCCCTATGGCTATGTTTACTTTGCCCAAGTCTATTAATAACAATACTTTTTTGCAAGCAGCTTCCCCAGTTATAGAACTTAATCGTCTTTTTGGGTTTATTTCTTCAGGGGCAGAGGCTTTGAAATATTTCTCATACTTTATTTTCTTATTGGCTTTAATTACCACATTTATAAGCATTTACAACTCTGTCAGGCAAAGGAAATTTGAAATTGCCATGATGCGTATCATGGGTGCAGGAAGGTGGCACGTGATGTTTTTTGTTTTAATAGAAGGATTGCTCATTTCTTTATGTGGCATCGTATTAGGTTTTTTGGGGTCGCATTTTTCTTTTCTCTATATAAATACTAGGCTTTTAAATCAAACTAATGATTTGGAAATATTTTTTTACCCAGAAGAAATATTTATACTTATCTCAGCGTTAGTGTTGGGATTGTTGGCTTCTATTATTCCAGGAATCGTAAGCTATCGTGCAGATGTTTTAAAACAAATTAAATGATTAAATTACTAAGCATTTTCATTATTGCCTTTACTTCTTTGGGTTCATTTGCCCAAAGTGGCAAAGATCACAAACCCATTACATCTGAAAACTGGGAGAAATTGGCTGAGCTGAAATATGTAAAAGACAAATCTGGACAATGGTTGCCTGTTTTTTCAAAAAATATCCATAATATGGAAGGGCAAGAAATCGAGCTTACGGGCTATATGGTTCCTTTTGATTATGGCATTAAATTTAAAACTTTTGGACTTTCAGTTTTACCGCTCGCACAATGTTCGTTTTGTGGCACAGGTGATATTCCCAAAATCGTAGAGGTACAGCTTTTGAAATCTTATTTTTTTGTAGAAACGCCTATAAAAGTAAAAGGTATTTTACAGCTCAATGATAGTGATAGAGAACATTTTGAGTTTATTTTGCAACAAGCTAAGGTGGTAGATTGAATTGTTTTCAATATTGAGTTTTGATTTTAATTCTTTTATCAATAACTGGATTTAGTGATTTTATTCTAATCTCTTAAAAATCTATTATTTTTAATTTGCTTTTTGAGTTTGAAATATTAGACTTAATTTTTGAACTTTGTTGATTACAAGTTGTTAAAACCACTAATTAGATTCAATTTTTGAACTTGTAAAATATTAATATATTCAAATTTAATTTATTTAACCTTATGAAATTACTAATATCCTATTTAAAAAATTATAAATTACTTATTTTTTTTTCTTTGTGTTTAGCCGCAATTAATCAAGTTTTTTCTCTTTTAGATCCCTATATTTTTGGAAAAATAATAGATAAGTTTGCTAACCACCCAAAAGATTTTACGCAAAACGAATTTTTAATGGGTATGGGTTTTTTGTTGCTTTTGTCCATTGGTTCAGCCATGATAAGTAGAATTGCAAAAGCTTTTCAAGATTATACAGTTAGTTTGGTTACACAAAAAATGGGAGCACAACTTTATACCGATGGTTTAATGCACTCATTAAAGCTTCCTTTTCAGCAATTTGAAGATCAAAGAAGTGGAGAAACATTAAATATACTTCAAAAAGTGCGTTCAGATTCTGAAAAATTTATCTCGAATTTTATTAATGTTCTTTTTGCAGCTTTTGTAGGAATTATTTTTGTGATGATTTATGCTATTCAATTAGACACAATTTTAGTTTTTGTATATTTATTTGCTGCTTTTCTTATGGCTTTTGTTACAAATATTTTAAGCAAAAAAATAAAAATTGTTCAAAAAGAGATAATGAAAGAAACGAATGTTTTAGCTGGAGCTACAACTGAAAGTCTTAGAAATATTGAATTAATTAAAAGTTTAGGTTTAACAAATCAAGAAATAAACCGATTAAACCTGACTACCCTTAAAATATTGAAACTTGAGCTTAAAAAAGTTAGAAATATACGTTCCATTAGTTTTATGCAAGGAACATTTGTTAATCTTTTAAGGCAGAGTATCTTGTTTTTTATTTTGTTTTTAATTTTTAAAGAAAAACTTTCAATTGGGCAGCTAATGACTCTACAATTTTATTCGTTTTTCATTTTTAATCCTTTACAAGAAATGGGAAATATAATCATGTCTTATCGAGAAGCAGAATCTTCTCTTCAAAATTTTCAAAAAATAATAAACACACCACTAGAAAAAGTAGCTCATAATGCCAAAACCATTGAAATAATAAATAATCTTAGTTTTTCGAATGTTTCTTTCAAACATAAAACTGCTAAATCAAATGCATTGGACCAAATATCATTTGAAGTAAAAAAAGGAGAAAGCATAGCATTCGTTGGGCCCTCGGGGTCTGGTAAAACGACTATGGTAAAGCTTTTGGCAAGCTTATATTTGCCTTTAGAAGGAGAAATTAAAGTAAATGGAGTTGAATTTAACAGTATAAATATTGAAGATATAAGAGATAAAATAGGATTAGTAACACAAGATACTCAACTTTTTTCTGGTACCATAAAAGATAATCTTTTATTTGTAAAACCTAATTCTACTGATGAAGAAATAATAGAAGCTATGCGAAAAGCTGCTTGTAATAACCTATTAAGTAGAACTGATAAAGGAATCTATTCTGTTATAGGTGAAGGAGGAATGAAACTTTCTGGTGGCGAAAAGCAAAGACTTTCAATAGCTCGAGCCATTTTAAGAGATTCTCAATTAATTATTTTTGATGAAGCAACCTCCGCTTTAGATAGTATTACAGAGGCTGAAATTACCAATACAATTAAAGAAGTTACAATTCAAAAAGATAGAATTACAGTAATGATAGCACATAGGCTTTCTACTATAATGCATGCAGATAGAATTTATGTTTTAGAAAAAGGACAAATAATCGAAACGGGTACTCATCAAAATTTAGTAGCGGAAAAAGGGCTTTATTACGCAATGTGGAGACAACAAATAGGGGAAAAGAAAGAATAATTCAAGCTTATTAAAATTGAAAACAATGCTTTTTAGTCTAAAAAAATCTTTTTTGTATATTTTTCAGCAGAAGTAGTGTTTATCTAAATTAAGTTCTTACATTTGCACCTCAAAATTGATAGAGAGGTGGCAGAGTGGTCGATTGCGGCGGTCTTGAAAACCGTTGATCTGCGAGGGTCCGGGGGTTCGAATCCCTCCCTCTCTACATTTTAATTTTACAATTACATTTTTTTATTTGCCCAAATCAAATCATAACAAATTTTTTCTTTTTTATAATCTAATTTTTTTAGAAATTTTTCATTCTCTAGTCCTTTGGTTTTAAAGTACTTTCTATTTATTTAAATGTGATTATTTTTCCTTTTACTTCAATTCACTTTTAATTTTATTAAAGCTTTAGTATTAAACTTTTTTAGTAAATACGAATTTGTTCAATAAACTTTTCTATATTCGTGTTTGAATAGAGGCAATATTTATTCATTTTTTTTTATAAATTAAATTAAACATTAAACAATCATTTTGTATGAACAAAATTAAATCTTTTTCAATATGTATCTTATTAATGCTAAATCATATTGTATTTTCTCAAATTACTGTAAGTTCTATTTCCGATTCAGGTGCAAACTCATTAAGAGCGGCTATTTCATCTGCAACTAATGGACAAACCATAAATTTCGCATCAAGCATGGCTAATCAAACCATTGTTTTAGCTTCAACTTTGGAAATTCCAAATGGCAAAACAATTACCATAGATGGCTTTAATGCTTCTGGGCTAGTGATAAGTGGAAATAATGCAATCCAGATTTTTTTAGTTAAATCGACCTCAGCAGTACCTACAGGGTTAACTTTAAAGAATTTAATACTAACAAAAGGATTTACTAATGGAAATGGTGGTGCTATTCTGGCAGAACATCAAGGTATTATTAATGT
>JAAFJZ010000073.1:5288-9499 GCA_013298205.1 Cytophagales bacterium | reverse complement strand
TATGTTTGGTAAAAAAACCGAGAAAGTTACAGGATTGGTAAATCTCGTATCGGTATGGGCGACTTATTTTTTACCCAAAAGAATGATAGAAAACATCGCTGCCAATATATATAAGGTATAGAATAAATTCTTTTTAGGTTTACATTTTCTATTGTATAAATATCAATAAATATCAATAAATACCTTTATAAATTGTTTAAAATAGCAATTTAATCATTTAGTTTCTAGTTTTCAGCATGAATAAAACCTTAATTTCAATACTGAAAAACACCTTTTGGTTTGGGCTTGCTTTATTGATTTTTTACTTTGTTTTTAAAGATCAAGATTTTTCGAGTTTTGCCTCTGAGCTTAAAAACCTGAATGTTTGGTGGATTGTATTCGCTTTTGTGATAGGCGGAATTTCACACTTGATACGTGCCTATAGATGGAGACTTCTACTCGAGCCTACTGGTCATTATCCAAGTTTGTTTTCACTTTTTTATTCAGTTATTATTGGTTACGTAGTGAATTTAGCCATTCCTCGTGCTGGTGAAGTAGCTCGTTGTACTTTGCTTGACAAAAATAGCAAAGTACCTTTTGAAGTTTCGTTGGGAACTGTAATCGTAGAGAGATTAATAGATGTGTTATCTCTTTTGTTAATCGTTCTTTTGGGTACAATTTATCAATATGACAAAATCGGTTCTATCATAAAAGATACGCTTACAAACTCACCCATCAATTTTCAAGTTTTACTTTCAAAGCTTATCTATCTTGTTATCTGCTTATCCATTATTGCCTTAGTAATTGTTTTTTTGGTTAAAAAATACTTGCATAAAATTTCAACTACTCCCTTTTATCAAAAATTTAAGAAAATACTTTTAGGCGCAAAAGAAGGATTTCTATCGCTTCGCAAAATGAAAAAGTTCCCTCAATTTATATTTTCAACATTTCTAATGTGGATTTTTTATCTCGCTATGGGTTGGGTGTTATTTTATAGTTTTGAGCCTACCCGTTTTTTAGGTTTTGATGCGGCTTTGGCTATTGTGATTGCGGGTTCGGTTGCTTTTGCTTTGCCTGTGCAAGGCGGAATAGGAAGCTATCACTTTTTGGTAAGTTCGGTGCTATTTATATATGGATTAGATACCGATTCAGGCAAGAAATTTTCGGTTTTAGCACATAGTACAAATATTTTGGACATGATTTTATTTGGCATTTTGGCGTTTATCGCAGGATTGTTTATCTTTAAATCTCAAAAGAAAGAAGCTACAAAATGACAGCAGATAAAATAAAATCTTGCCAAGAAGCTAAAGAATTGGTCGAAAAATGGAAAAACTCTGGCGAAAAAGTAGTTTTTACTAATGGTTGTTTTGATATTCTTCATTTAGGTCATGTAGATTATTTGGAAAAGGCATCACAATTGGGCACAAAACTTGTAGTAGCCTTGAATACTGACGCATCCGTGAGCAGAATAAAAGGACCAGAAAGACCAATTGTACAAGAAATGTCCCGTAAAAGGGTAATGGCGGCACTTGGATTTGTAGATTTGGTCGTACTTTTTGATGAACCGACACCCTTACTTACCATTGAAGCCATTTCCCCCAATATTTTGGTAAAAGGAGATGACTATTTGGCAGAAAATATCGTTGGCGCAAAATTTGTACTTGATAATGGAGGAGAAGTAAAAACCGTTGCACTAGTAGATGGTTTTTCTACTTCTAAAATTATTGATAAAATTAAAAGAACTTAAATTACTATTCACCTTTAAACTAAAATGATTATGATGATGATTATTGGATTGCTCTTTATGGGTTTGAGTTACCTTGCGAGTTGGAAATTAAAATCTAAATTTAAACAATATTCTCTTACACCCTTGGTTGCCAACCTTTCAGGAGCAGAGGTAGCAGCTAAAATGCTTGCTGATAATGGAATTTATGATGTGAAAATTATTTCAGTAGAAGGTCAATTGAGCGATCACTATAACCCACAAAACCGTACTGTAAACCTTAGTCACGATGTGTATTATGGTAGAAATGCGGCTGCAGTAGCCGTTTCTGCACACGAATGCGGTCACGCAGTGCAACACGCAAAAGCTTATTCTATGTTACATGTTCGCTCTTCACTTGTACCAGCCGTAAATTTTGCTTCACAATATATGCAATGGATTATTTTAATCGGTGTTTTTTTGGTAAACACAACCCCCATACCACTGACTATAGGTATTGCCTTATTTTCAATTACTACCTTTTTCAGTTTTGTAACCTTACCAGTAGAGTTTGATGCAAGCCGAAGAGCATTGGTGTGGATAAGCAATAGCCGTGTGATTACCGCTGGTGAAAACGCCATGGCAAAAGACGCTTTAAAATGGGCTGCTATGACCTATGTAATCGCTGCTTTAGGCTCCTTAGCCCAATTGCTCTATTTAATTTGGATGCTTTTAGGAAGACGAGACTAAATCTTTCTCGAATTAATTTAAAAAAAGGGAATTGGTGAATTTTTACCTATTCCCTTTTTTGTATAAAATAGTTTATATTTGTAAAAAAATGCCATGGGACTCATATATGCAGAAATTGAATTAATCAATAGTGCAGATATTCTATTTGCAAAAAAACATTATATAGGAAAAGAGGAGGTAAAACGCATAAAAGTAAATGCTTTAGTAGATAGCGGTGCAATGATGCTCACCATCAATGATTCTATTAGAGAGCAACTAGGCTTAGATGTGGAAGAACAAAGAACGGTGCAAACAGCAGATGGCAGAATTATGAAATTGGATGTAGTAGGTCCTATAGAAGTGCGTTTTAAAAACCGCAGAAGTGTTACCCAAGCACTTGTAATGCCAGGCGATCAAGAGGTTTTGCTTGGAGCAATACCGATGGAAGAAATGGATGTTTTGATACACCCTGCTCGCCAAGAGCTTATCATTCACCCAGACCATCCCTATTGGGCTCAAATGAAGCTAACAGGGATTAGAAATTGCACATTAGTAGCTTAATTACCATTGAAACATCAAATCTTTCATATAAATTTTATAAAATCAGTTCAGAGTCTGGGTTATTTTTTTGAAATAATTTATAAAATTAGATTAAAGTTATAAAAATTTAATGAGTTGGATAGAGAATAAAAATCATTTATATTTAAAAGTAAGTTTCAAAACAACTGAAGATGCTTTAAACTTTATAAGGAAAGTTTCTCATTTAGCAGATTTAGAAAACCACCACCCCAAAATTATTTTTATGTACCTTACTGTTTCGCTTTATTTGCAAACACACGATAATGGAAACATAATTACTTCTAAAGATTACGATTTAGCAAAAAAGATAAGCAGTATTTTGTGAAGTAAATAGTTTTTAGTTTTACTTGATGTTTGAGTTTCAAAGCTAAATCTCAAGCAAAATTGTAATTTATTGGTCTTATATTGCTTAATTCTGTTTCTAATTCAGACTTGCTTTCCCCCAAATCATAGTCATCTTGAAGTCCAAGCCAAAATTTTGCACTGTTACCGAAGTAACTTGAAAATCGCAATGCGATATCGGCCGTTATTCTTCTTCTCCCCTTAGTCAATTCACTAATTCTTGTTTGAGGTATGCCTATTTCTTTGGAAAGTCGGTAAGAAGTGATTCCCATTAGAATTAAAAACTCCTCCATTAATACTTCTCCAAGGTGAATATTTTTTAATTTTACCATAGTTTTGATGATAATCTATAATTTCAAGTAATTGCTTTTCAAATTTTTTCTTAAAGCAAAACAAGCTTCTTTTACAAATCCTTAAAACTAAATCTGCAACTTCCTAAGCTAAATTTTTAGCCAATTGCTCAAAAATAGATTTATGAGAACAAGCTTTTTCGATTAAGCCGTGTACAGCACTCATAGGGATTCTTTCTTGAAGTGTAGTATCTCTAAATCGTACGGTTACGGTGTCATCTTCTAATGATTGGTGGTCTATAGCGATACAAAATGGCGTGCCGATCAAATCTTGGCGAGTATATCGTTTGCCAATAGTGTCTTTTTCTTCATAAATGATATTAAAATCATATTTAAGCAAATCTAGCAATTGTTTGGCTTTTTCTGGTAAACCATCTTTTTTGGTTAATGGCAAAATCGCTGCTTTTACAGGGGCAATAGCTGGATGAAGTTTAAGATAGGTGCGCTCTTTTTTGCTTTCTCCTTCTCCCACAGTTTCGTTTGTATAGGCATCGCAAAGGTGCATCAAAAATAAGCGGTCTGCTCCTACT
>JAAFJZ010000073.1:0-5278 GCA_013298205.1 Cytophagales bacterium | reverse complement strand
TAGTTTTTATTCAGTTCATTGTCAAAGTATTGCATTTTTTTGCCTGAATATTCTTGATGACTTTTCAAATCAAAATCGGTACGTGAATGTATGCCTTCTATTTCTTTTAATCCAAATGGAAAACGGTATTCTACGTCCACAGCCGCATTGGCATAATGCGCTAATTTGTCATGGTTGTGAAAATTTAGGTCTGATGAGGGTATTCCCAAAGTTTGGTGCCAAGCCATGCGTACGTTTTTCCATTTTTCATACCAAGTAAGCTCGGAGCCAGGTTGCACAAAAAATTGCATTTCCATTTGCTCAAATTCACGCATACGAAATATAAATTGCCGTGCTACGATTTCGTTTCTAAAAGCCTTACCGATTTGAGCTATGCCAAAAGGAATTTTCATCCTGGCTGTTTTTTGCACATTCAAAAAATTTACAAAAATACCTTGAGCTGTTTCTGGGCGTAAATAAATCATGCTCGATTCTTCTGCCACAGCTCCTACTTGTGTAGAAAACATGAGGTTGAATTGCCTTACATCTGTCCAATTGCAGGTGCCAGACACGGGGCAAACGATTTTTTCTTCTTCTATTACTAATTTCAAACCCGCAAAATCATCTTTTTCAAGCAATTTATTCATCTTGATAATCAAAGCTTCGGCTTTCTCTTTCTCTCCTTTTTCCTCCAACAAAGCCGCTCTTTCTTCTATAATATGATCTACTCTGTACCTTTTTTTGCTTTCCTTGTTGTCTATCATCGGGTCGCTAAAGCCATCTACATGACCAGAGGCTTTCCAAGTAAGTGGATGCATAAAAATAGAAGCATCTATGCCCACAATAGAATCGTGAAACATAGTCATAGTGCGCCACCAAAGGCTTTTCAAATTATTTTTTAGCTCTACTCCAAAAGGTCCATAATCATAAACGGCTTGCAAGCCATCATAAATTTCGCTCGATTGAAACACGAAGCCATATTCTTTGGCATGTGAAATAATGTCTTTTATATTTTTAGTTTGGTTTTCCATAAAAGGATTTGGTAGATTAATTTCTGATATAATTTTTAAAATAGCTGGCTATTTTGATTTCAATGATTCCGAGTAAAGCCTCTCTAAAGATGCTTTTTGACATTTTTGATTCCCCCAAAGTTCTGTCTGTAAAAATAATAGGCACTTCTTTGATTTTGAAGCCAAACATAAAAGTTTCAAATTTCATTTCTATCTGAAAAGCATAACCTACAAACCTAATTTTATCTAAATTTATGGTTTTTAAGACCTCTATTCTATAACATTTAAAGCCAGCTGTTGTATCTTGAATAGGCATTCCAGTAATGAAGCGCACATAAACACTGGCAAAATAAGATAGAAGCACTCGGCTCATTGGCCAATTGACTACGTTTACGCCTGTTGCATAGCGAGAGCCAATAGCCATATCATTTCCATCTTCACTACAAGCTTTACAAAGTTTTATCAAGTCTTGGGGATTATGAGAAAAATCTGCATCCATCTCATATACAAGTTCATAGCTATTTGCTATGGCGTATTTAAAGCCAGTAATATAAGCCGTTCCCAATCCCAATTTTCCTTTTCTTTGTATCATGAAAAGCTTATCTGGATATATTTTCTGTAATTCTTTTACCTTTTCTGCTGTTCCATCTGGCGAGCCATCATCTACTATAAGCAAATCAAAAGCTACATTCAATGCAAAAACGGCAGAAATGATATTTTCGATATTATCAATTTCGTTGTAAGTGGGTATAATAACTAGGTTTTTCATGCAATTTTGTCTGCCAATAATTGTGATTGGGTAATTCTATCTGGAATTGAAACTCCATTCATGATATTAGAAAGAATAAAGATATTTTGTTTTTCTACATCCAAAATTAGGGTTTCTAATCCAATCGTTTCTTTAGTATATTGAGGAATGGCGCTTTTCCAGTGTTTTAAATGTGAAATTACAGGTTTTTCTGTAATCTGGTATAGTTTTTCTAATTCTGCTATAGATTTATTAATCAGCTCATCATCTGAATAATCGCTTGGTGCAAAAGACTGCTCGCCACCCAAAAAGCAAGTAAATAGCGTTTCATTTTCCTTTGTTCTGCCTCCAAAAACACTGCTATTCCAAATTACACCTGTAAGAAAGCTTTTTTCATTTCTTGGGTGTAAAGATCCAAATCCGTTTAAAGGCATTAAAATAGCGTTTTTGTGGTAAACGAGATGCAAAATACTTACCTGAGAATATTTGATTTGGCTTAATTGATGAGCAAAACTAGGAAAAAAATCTGAAACTAAAGGTTGAATTACATAACTTGGTGTGCAAAATACTATTTTATCTCCTTCAAATTCGGAGCCAGTATCTGTTTTGACAAGCCAATTATTTCCCTTCTTATAAATGCCATTTGCATTGACATTCAAATGTTTATGGTTTATCTTTGATGCCAAAGCTTCTGTGAATTCGATCATGCCTTTAGCGAAAGTTATTGTTTTCCTTCGCTTTGCTTTACTCGCATTTTTGGCAAAATATTTCAATAAAGAGCCATATTCTTTTTGCGCCTCCATAAGCTTGGGGAAAGTTTTGGCTAGCAAAATATGGTCTGGATTTCCAGAATAAATACCCGATATAAATGGTGCAACCGCATATTCTAGCACCTCTTTACCAAATTTTTGCTCAAAAAAATCACTAATGCTTATATCATCAAGATTGGGTTGAGGTTTGGCAAACAACTCTTTGATAAATAAAATTTTGGTGCGAAAAGAAAAAAAGTTCCCCAAAAGCAATTTGATAGGATGTGCAGGAAGGATTTGTAGTTTTTTGTTTTTTAAAATGTAGCGATTACTGGAAACTTGATTTGCCAGCAAAGGTGTCAGATGCAATTCAGAAATTAATTCTTCTAATTTCTCATCTATCATTAAGCTATTAGCTCCATTTTCAAGAATAGAATTTTGGCAAAACTCGGTTTCAATCACACCTCCAAATCTATTTGAAGCTTCTAAAAGTGTATATTTTATGCTTTTTTTTTGAAGAAAATAAGCAAGAGACAAACCCGAAATTCCACCACCAAGGATGAGTATCATTTTAATATTAAATTTTACGTCTATTAATACCCACAAATATTGCAACTATTGCGAGAAACTAATAGTTTTGTATCATTAAGTTTTTTTTGAAAATATGTCAGAACCTATAGATAAAAATAAAGAAGCCCAAACCTCTTCTAAAAATAAGAACAATAACAAAACAATTGTTGTTGTAGCTATTATTGTTATATTATTGGCTATCAATGGTATACAACTTTATTTAGGGTATAGAAACAAAACCGAAATCAAAGAAAAAATCACCATCATTGATCAAAAAATAGAAGACAATAAGCAGTTAAAATCTACTAGAGACTCTCTTTTAACTGAGCTTAAAGTAAAATATGAGCAAATTTCAAAATTAGGGGGCGACACTGCGGCATTAGGCAATCAAATTAGAAAGCTAGAAACTGACAAAAAGAACCTTGGCTTTAGTGTGTATAATGCTAAAAAAGAAAAAAGAAATTTAGAAGACCAAATTTCTGAAATCAAAACCATGCTAAGGGTAAAAGATGAAGAGTTGGTCAAACTGAGAAGCATCACAGAAAATCAATTTGTAGAAATTACTTCTTTAAAAACAACCGTTCAAGAAAAAGAAAATAGCATAAGTGAACTGGAAAACAAAAAAACAGAATTGAGCAAACAAGTTTCTATCGCCTCAATTTTGCGAGCCGAAAACTTTAAATTATCAATCATTAACCGCAGAAACAAAGAAAAAGTAGCCGAAGAATACCGTGCTAAGGAAATAGATAGAATCAAATTGATTTTTGAGATTGCTGATAATAAAATAGCCAAAGTAGAAACTAAAACGGTATATTTCAGATTGTTAAATACAGATAATGAGTTGATTTTTAACCAAGAATCAGGTTCTGGGAGTTTTGTAGCCCAAACTGGTGATACCTTGAAATATACAATGGAACAAAGTTTTCTTTTCGACAACAACCCCAATCCGCTTACTTTTATGTATTTGAAAGGCTATGAATACAAACCTGGCATTTATAAAATGGAACTGTATTGCGAGGGCTATAAAATAGGCGCAACCCAAATGAAAGTGAAATAGTGTGAATGTAGAAAATTTGCAAAATTTAGCCTTACAAAACTTAAAAGGAACAGAGTTTGACATGAAATGGGGAAACTTATGTTTCACTGTAAGCACTAAATTGTACCTGCTTATCTCTATAGATTCTGTGCCCATAGGAGCTGCTTTTAAAATAGAACCCATAGATTTTGCTGATTTGGTTCAACATGAAGCTTTTAGCCAAGCGCCATATTTTGCCAAAAACCATTGGATAAGAATAGACAATATCAATAAAATGACTGAATCAGAATGGCTTTTGCGTATGCAAAATTCTTATAATTTGGTTTTTGCAAAACTTAGCACCAAGGCAAAAAATATAATCAACAACCTTTCTTAATGAAAAAACAAATTGACAAGTCGAGTTTATTGTATGTTTTTCATATTGTATATAAGAACTTGTTTGTATTTTTAGGTATTCAGGTCGCCATTGCAATTATATCTTTTGCAGCTTCTTTTTTGGTTACGCCCAAATACCTTTCTAGAAGTGTGTTTTTGCCCTTGAGTTTTAATCAATATGACCCATTTTTTTTCGTAGAAACCAAATCCCAATTCGTTTCTGGAGACCAAAAAATAAATGATTTTAGTTTCCTTTTATCTGCTTCAAAATCTGAACAACTCAAGCACAGGGTGATAGACAAGCTAGAACTCTGGAAAACCTATTCTATTTCAAAAGAAGATTTTTCAAATAGATGGTTTATTACCAAAGACTTACTCACAAAAGACACTAAGATTAATGCCGTTTTTGATGACCAATTAATCGAACTCAAGGTTTACCACCCCAAAGACAGTATGGCTCAAATTGTTGCCAATGCTTACTTGACTTGTCTTGAAGAAATGCTTTTGGAACAATTGAAATCTAAAAATGAAATTATCATAGAAGGTATAAAAAAATCCTTAGATTCCAAAAAATCCGAGATTGACTCTTTATATAGTTTATTAGAAAGGAAATCAAAGCTAAATAGCCCTTTGGTGCGTGCGCTTGAAAATAAAATTAATGAGGAAAATAAGCTTTTGGCTATTATTAATGATAAATATACTTCGTTCAAAAATATGAATGAAAGCAAATACAAATTCTTTTTAAATACCGAAAAACCTACTTTTTCTTTAGATGCAGCCATACCCAATAGAAAAATAATTGTTTTGATTT
>JAAFJZ010000072.1 GCA_013298205.1 Cytophagales bacterium | reverse complement strand
AATTCTCAAAAATTTTAGCTCATTTTTTAAAATAGGTTTTTAATTGCCTAAAAAAAACGAATCATTCTTTTGCTTATAATGATTTTTTATGACAATTTTTTTGAAATTTGACACTTCGAAAAGTGCCAAATTTTCAAAGTTTATTTCGTTTTAGGCTTTACTAAAGATGCATCAGCACGCTCTATTTTTTCAGCTTCTCCAAATAATTTCATTGATTTCTCAAACATTTCATCTGTTTGATTGTACACAGTATAAAACCCTTCATTTTGCCAAATCCCTCTTGCAATAAATGATTTCACACCATTAGAAATGATAGTTTTTGATTTTAGGTACTCTTTTTCATTAAATTTTACTCCAGATGCTTTTGCTAAGTTTAAGAAGTCTTTTTCAATGGCTGCATCCATTTTGAATTGAGAAGCAAATGTTTTTAATCCCATTGCTTCCAATTTCTTTTTGTTTTCAGAAGAATAATTTAATGAAAACTCTCTAATTACGCTTTTATTGTACAATTCTGCCAAATATGGAGTGTAAGAACTCGTGTCTCTGGGTATAAAAACATCAGGCATTATACCTCCACCTCCAAAAACCAATCTTCCCATTGCAGTATAATATTTTAGTTTTTGGTCAAATTTAATGCTATCTGCCGAGAAAAATTCTCCTTTTTCGTAACGGTGTACCAAATCCATGTTATAATCATCTTCTTTGTTTTTGGCGTAAGGTTTTTGAATACTTCTACCACTTGGAGTGTAATACCTCGAAATAGTGATTCTTAGCTCAGAACCGTCATTCAAAGGCACCGGCATTTGCACCAATCCTTTACCAAACGTCCTTCTCCCAACTACCAAACCACGATCATTATCTTGAATAGCTCCTGAAACAATTTCTGAGGCAGAAGCACTGCCCTCATTTACTAAAATTATCAAAGCCCCTTTTTCAAAATCGCCTGGAACATCTGCAAAGTATTTTGAATCATAACGCTCTTCTTTGCTATCGGTGTAAACGATTAGCTTGTTTCCTCCCAAAAATTCATCTACCATTTTGGTAGCCCTGTCCATATAACCACCTGGATTATCTCTTAAATCTAAAATTAATCTTTTTACTGATTTTTCTTTCAACTTTCCAAGGGCTTCTTTAAATTCTATATATGTATTTGCTGAAAACCTACTTACTTTAATATAACCCGTAATCTCATCTACCATATATGAAGCATCAACAGAAAATGTAGGTATTTTATCTCTAGTTACCGTAAAAGTAAGAAGTTTAGACATTCCTCTTCTGCTAATAGCTATTTTAACTTTAGTGCCTTTTTTACCTCTTAGCATTCCAAAAACATCGTTATTGGTAAGTCCTGCTTTACAGGCTTTTTTGTCGTCCACTTCTATAATTTTATCTCCAGATTTGATTCCTACAGATTCTGAAGGTCCACCGCTTATCGGGGCTACTACCATTATGGTGTCTTTTAATATATGAAACTCAATTCCAACACCTTCAAAATTGCCTTCCAATTGAGTTTTTGCCATTGCCATATCTTTAATAGGAATGTATTGAGAGTGAGGATCTAAGTTTTCTAACATAGAAACGATTGCCCCTTCTGTAAGTTTTTCAGTACTTACGGTATCTACATATTCATTATTTACTATAGAAAGGATGTCAGCAAATTTTCTTGCATTCTTCATGATTTCATTTTCTGAAGAATTAGTACCACCAAACATTTTAGCACCTATCAGTATACCTGAAGCCAATGCAAGCCCCACAATAATTGGGATTTTTACCCAAAAGTTATTATTTTTTATTTTCTCTTCCATTTTGTTAAATTTTCTCTTAAAAATAACCTTGTTTTTTTCTATCTTCCATTGCTGCTTCTGATCTTTTGTCATCAGCTCTAGTTCCTCTTTCAGTAACTCTCGCAGCTGCTACTTCCAAAATTACATCTTCCATAGTTGATGCATATGATTCAACTGCCCCTGTACAAGTCATATCGCCAACTGTTCTAAAACGAACAGTTTTATTTTCATACTTTTCACCTTCTAGTAAAGTTATGAAGTTAGATTTTGCCAAAAACATTCCCTCTCTATTTACTACTTCTCTTTGGTGAGTAAAATAAATTTCTGGTAAATCCATTTTTTCTTTGGCTATGTATTGCCAAACGTCCATTTCAGTCCAGTTGCTAATGGGGAAAACCCTAAAATGTTCTCCTTTTTGTTTTCTGCCATTATAAAGACTCCACAATTCTGGTCTTTGGTTTTTAGGATCCCATTGTCCAAATTCATCTCTATGTGAGAATATCCTTTCTTTTGCTCTTGCCTTTTCTTCATCTCTTCGAGCTCCACCAAAACAAGCATCAAACTTAAATTCTTCAATTGATTCTAGTAAGGTAATCGTTTGCAATGAGTTACGACTTGGGTTTAATCCTTTTTCTTCTTTTGCTGTTCCTTTTTTGATTGAATCTTCTACATATCTCACGATTAATTTTGCTCCAACTTCAGCAGCTAATTTATCTCTAAATGCAATAGTTTCTACAAAATTATGACCAGTATCTACATGAAGTAATGGGAAAGGAATTTTTGCTGGGAAAAAAGCTTTTTGCGCTAATCTTACCATAGTTATTGAATCTTTACCTCCAGAAAAAAGCAACACAGGATTTTCGCATTGCGCTACTACTTCTCTGATAATATAGATGCCTTCCGATTCTAATTGATTTAAATGTGTTAATTGGTGTTTTTGCATATTAGGGGTAATAAATTCTTGTAATGAGTTCATTATAAAGGTCTTCTACACATTTTTCCAAAGGACTTAAATGTGTATGAATGACCAAATTAGGGTTATTAGGTGTTTCAAAAGGTGCATCTAGTCCTGTGAAATTTTTAATCTCTCCTCTTCTTGCTTTTTGATACAATCCTTTTACATCACGCTCTTCGCAAACTTCAAAAGGCGCATGAATAAATACTTGAAAAAAATTATGTTCTCCAATTATTTCTTTTGCTAAATCTCTATAAATATTAAGCGGTGAAATAAAAGAACATATTGTTATAATGCCACAATCTAAGAATGTTTTAGCTGTTTCGGCTGATCTTCTAATATTTTCTAACCGATCTTCTTCAGAAAACCCTAGGTTTTTATTGATTCCAATCCTTAAATTATCGCCATCTAAAATTTGAGTTAGAAATTTATTTTCATAAAATTTGTGCTCCAAAGCTTTTGCTATAGTGCTTTTACCAGAACCAGAAAGACCTGTAAACCAAATCACTAAGCCTTTTTGTTTTAAAATTAGTTCTTTTTCTTTTTTACCTAAAGAACCTTTAAATATGGGATGTATATCGGTAGCCACAATTTTTTTTGGCAAAATTAAAAATTTATATTATAATCAACTAATAAATGAATTTTTAGGCTAATAGTTTTTTAGGTTAGGTTATAAAACTATTTGTATACTAATTTTTTAAATCCAAGTTTCCATCTTTACTTACTTTCGCAAGTATCATCATTTTGTTTGTTAAAACACCAAAAGATATTGTGCCTGTAAAAGCAATGTTTCCATCTTTGCATTCTATTACTTTCGAAGCTATATCTTCAAAAGAGCCTCCAAAAGTTTTATTCCATTCTAAAACGCCATCTTCTTTCACTTTCATTAATAGAATATCTTGGTTTTCTTGAGAAATTCTAACTGAGCTCAAAATAACATAACCGCCTTTTTTTAAACTTGCAATAGAAATTCCTTCAGCATTTCCTTGTAATTCATATGTTTTGTAATCTAAAATTTGACCCATAGGATTAAATTTTAAAGTATAAACCATATTTCCATTCCCATTAGTAACCGTTCCTACCATCATAAAACCTTGTGGAATCTGTATGATTTGATTTGCATTTGACATATCAGCAGAGTAAGTAGAATTATTGTCGTTATTAAAAGCGAAAGTTGGAGATAGTATAGATGCATCAACCCTTGATCTTACGTTGACCATATTATTTTTTCTTTTAATAGGATCATAAGTGCTTCCACAAAAATAAAATTCATCAGCGTTAGAAGGGGATTGCAAAACGCTATTAATTTTATCTTTACCAAATAAACCATAAATAGCAGACCACAAAGTGTCTCCATTAGTTTTAATTTTAACTAAATAATAGTCTGAAATATCTTGAGTTTTGAAAACGTCTAGCTCTGATTGGCTTATGTTTCCGTATTTTTGAAGATATATTTTTGATGTTTGACCCGCTAAAACATACCCATCTGAAAGTGATTTGACACTTTTTGCTTGATATTGGTATTTGCCTGAAATCGTGTCTCCAATTTTCTTTAACCATTGCATGCTTCCTTTTGAATCGGTTTTTATGGCTAGAAAAGATTGTGGAACAATCAAATTATTCCCAGAAGAAGTATTAATGATAGAAATATAACCACCTAAAATATAACCTTTATCTTGTGTTACATCTATGCAATTGGCTTCATCATCACCAATCCCTCCAAAAGACCATTATCATCGGTTTCTATTAAATCTTTTCCATGTTGTTCTATCCCACCTCCAAAGTATTTAATAAAAGTTTGACTTTGGGAGTCTTCAAATTTTATTCCTGGCCTACATGATAAAATTATTGCCATAATTATAATATTGGCAAAATAAGACTTTTTAAAATGTATTTTTGATATTAAACTAATCATTTTTCAATCGCACTAATTTAGGTTTATAGAATGATAAAAAATAGCCAACAGAAATTGATAAATTATCTATACTAAAAGAAGGATCTACATAGCCGTATCTGTAGGTTAATTCGTTAGATTCATACTTTTTTGTTGTGTTTGAATAGTTCATCATTCCCAATGCATATCTACAATCAAGAATTATAAATGAATATTTGAGTTTGTATTTTAAACCTCCACCAAAAAGGAAATTATAAGTTAAAATGTTTCTTTGTGGCAGCATATCAATAGCTGCTCCTTGAATTAATGCATCCAAAGTATTATTAGATCGAGTCAAAATACTATTAGAAACCAATAGCAAATTACCAGAAATTCCAGCTTGAATAAATGGAGTCAATTTTGTATTGAATAAATAAAATCTTAATTGTAACGGTATTTCTAATGATGTTTGGTTTTCTTCAGATTTTAGTACACCAAATTGGTTTATGTTTTGAGAAAATGAAATTCCTTTGTTAATGAAAAATAATCCAGAGTTGAAATGTAATTTACTTTTAATTAATAAATCTATTCCCAAACCGACCTGAAATCCAAATGCTTGTTCAAAACTGCCTTTATCTTTTGTTGTATTATTTATTCCATAAGGGTTAATTAGGTAAGGTAAATTTACATTTGCGCCAGCTACAATGCCTAATGAATAAATTGGAGGGGTTCTAAATTTATTATACAAGGTTATAAACTCTGATGGGTCAAGTGCAGGATTAGGTTTAAATTCAGGATCTGTTAGTAATATTCTGAGCATATTTTCTTTTGCTGCGCTGTCGGCATCATTAAATAAATGACATAAAGTTATTAGTCTGTAGGCTTGTACTTTTTCTGGTTTTGAAAATCCATCTCGAATACAATCAAACAATATGGGCTCTACTTTTAATAATTGACCATCGTCATAAAGTTTGTTTGCTTTTTTTAATACTTCACTACATACATTTTGAGAAAAAGTGTAGTTTAAATTTAAAAAGCTAGCTATAAAAATATAGCCAATTGATTTACAGATAAATTTCACGTTATAAATTTTATTCTTCTTGTTTGTCTTCTCCTTTTGGTTTGTTTCCACAGGTTTTTTCATAAGAAATATCTGTAGCTACAAACTGCTCCCATTCTTTATTACTCATATTTCTATTGAGTTTTTCACACATTTGATCTGCCATTTCATCCATATTAGAAGGCCAAATACGTATTAAATTATCTACACAACCTGCGATAACTTTATCTCCACTGGGCGTGAAATCTAAAGACCAAACCCATGAGCTGTGGTCTTTAAGTTCGATAGGCTGTTCATTTAAGTTTTCTAAATTCCACAAATGAATACTTCCATCAAAACTTGCAGATGCCAGCATGGTATTTTGTCTATTAAATTTAAGCTCATTAATTCTAGCTTTTTGTCCAGTGAGTACAAATTCTACTTTTCTATCAGCAAGGTTCCATATTCTTACTTTTCCTACTTCATTTCCAAATGCCAACAAACGACTATCGTTAGAAAATGCGATAGAATGATTAATTTTTGCAGATTTTTCCACCAAAATTCGTTCTTGATATTCGTTTTTCACATCCCAAATCACAATTTGACCTTTTGAGTTAATTCCTGCTATGTTATTTCCGTTTGAACTTAACGCAATTGTTTTAATTTTACTATTTGATTTAACTAATTTGGTAAATACATCTGAATTTACGTTCCATTTGGCTATCAAACTATCGCTTCCTGTAGAAATAAAGCCAGAGTTGTCTTTCAAAAATGACATAGAAGAAACGGGCCCTTTATGACCTTTTAAAATTTTAGGTTCGGCTTGCGTTTGGCTCAAGCCAAATAGCTGAATGTCATTGGTTTCTCCACCAGCTGCGAGCCATTTACCATCTGGACTTAAAGCCAAAATTCTATTTGTAAACGGATTGTCAATCAACATTTTTGGAGTTTTAGATTTTCCATCTAAATCCCATTCCAAAATTTTGCCATCAGAACCAGCAGAATACATTTTTTTTCCATCTTTATTCACAATTACTGAACGAACCGCATCTTTATGTCCACGCAAAGCATTATAATCTTCAGGTTTTAATGTTTTTAAAGCATAATATAAAGCATTATAAACATCATGATTGGTAGGGCTTCCTCCATTGTTTTTGTTAAACAAATAAGCTTGGTAAGCCACCAAACCTTTTCGTGTCGTGTCGCCTACTTGCAGTGATTTTACCGCCATAGATTGAGCGATAGAAAGCAAACGTCTTTTATAAGCATCTTTCTCACTCTTTTCTGCTTTTTCTTTTTGAATATTCGCTTCTTTTTCTGATAAAACCGCTTTTTCTCGTTCTTGAATTGCTAATTTAGTTTGTTCATTAGCTATTCTTTCTTTGTCAAGAGCAATTCCTTTTTGAATATTCGCTTCTTTAGTTTGCACTTCAGCTATTTTGGTTTGCGCTTCTGCTATTTCTTGTTGTTTGATTGCCTCCAACCTTTGTAACTCAGCCAACTGTTTTTGTTTTACAGCTTCCTCTCTTTGGATGTCAGCTAATTTTTTTTGTTTTAAAGCCTCTTTTTCATTTTGCAAAGCAACAATAGTTAGTTTTTCTGCTTTTTGCTGCGCAATAATTGCAAATATTAAGAAACCAATAGAGATAATAGCAGCCGTACCTAAAATTATAGCAAATATTTTAGCTCTTTTAAGTTGTTGTTTTTGTAAAAATTCTTTTACTTTTTGCTCGGTTTCATATTCGGTTATTGAAGTATCAAGAAATACAATCGTTCGCTCATAAGCAGGATTATACCTTTGTGCCCAAGTAAGGGTAGGATTGTGTTTTTCTTTCCAATTGATAGCCAATTGCAAATCGGGTGGTCTCCATAACCCGGATTTGCCTTTTTGGTATTTTTCTGCTGCTTCACAAAGCCTTAAATACATTTCTACAGCTTCTCCTTCTTCATCAACCCAAATTTTGAGTCTCACCCATATTCGCATCAAACTTTCATGCGAAATATCTATGCTCGAATTTGAGTTTAGTGAGATTCCATAAGAAGGAGAAAGTAAAGAACGACCTTGTTGGCGAAATTTTTCAATTACTACTTTTACTTCATCTTCAGTGCAAGAAGCCAACTCTGCGATTATGCTAAGTTTGGTAGGTCTTCTAATTCCTTGTGATTCACTACTTTTTTCTGTGAGTGCCTTAAACATAGATTCGCAAATCTGTTTTTGGCGGGTATCTAACTCTTCATACGCCTCATTTGCGTGCTGAGAAAGCGCACCTTCCATTTTTCCTATCGCCTCATAATGCTCCAAATCAATAGATTCGCCTTTCTCTTTATGGTCTAGCCAATAGCTCCAAGTACGCATGAGAGCGTGCTGCATAATAGGCAATTGATCTGTATTGTCGCCCAAATCATTCAACAATTGCTGTACTAATCTCGGAGCGACCGTTCCGCCACCTACAGCCACAGGCCCAATGATAGCCAAACGTTTTTGCTCCCTCGCCATTTGAGGAATAAGGTAATTGGAATCATTAATTAATTTGGTCAAGCCAGGAAATTGAGCACATTCGCCTATAAAATCTGACCTCATTGTGATTCCTATATAAATAGGTGATTCCTTATATTGAGACGTTTCAATTAATAAGTTTACAAAAGCTAAGGTTTCGTTGGGTAAACCTGTACTTTCCTCAGATTTTTTGAATCTAAAAAGTTCTTCAAACTGATCTATAAGTATCAATACATTTTTCTTTCTTCTCCAAATCTGGTCAACAGCTTCAACCAAACCCAAAGAACTACTTTTGAGCAAAGTAGATGTAATCGTTTTTCTAAGTTTTTTCTCTTCATCTTCTGCACTCAAATAATCTTGATCCATTTTGAGTAAAGATTGAGTAAGGTTTTCGATTGGGCTTGAGCCTGGTCTTGAAACGACTACATCCCAACCTGTGCCAATATCTGTAAGAAAACCACCAAATAGAATAGGTATAACTCCGCAAAACATAAACGATGATTTACCACTTCCAGAGGAACCGATAACGGCAACAAATTTATGATTTGAGAGTTTGAGCAAAACTTCATCACTTTGCCCTTCTCTGCCAAAAAACAAATGGCTTTCGTCTATTCCAAAAGCCCTTAACCCTGGAAATGGATTGGGAAGTAATACTTCTTGTTCTTTCTTTTTAACAATAGCATTTGATTCTACTATTTCGTTCATAATTAATTACTTAATTTTATCTAAAAATTGCGTGATCTCATTTTCATACCCATAATTTTTTTTCTCTACTATATTCAACCCAATTGTTTCGTTGGTTGAAAGTTCTAACTTTTCATTTGAACCACTTAATAAAATTTTTGTTAGAAAAGGGTTGGCTCTTCCTAAGCCTGGGGCTTTTAATAAGTCTAATAATTTCATTTTAAGCCATTGAATATTAGCATTTTCAGCAAAAACTATTGCTGCATCGCTTTGTACTAACTTACTAATGTGGTCGCTTCTTTGCTCTAAAATATTTCCTTCGAAATGGGTAAGCAACACTTGAAATCCGTTCATGCTTATTTTCTCAACCAAACTTTCTACAACAACAGCATCGGAGCGATCAAAAATTACATATATAGATTTTTGACCAGGATTTTTTTTGATTTTTTTTATCAAAAATCCATTATTGGTTTGGGTATGAATAAGTTCGTTCCAAATTATACTTTTTAAGTCTTCAAATGGAGTTTGAATTACTTCTGCTCCAGATAAACTTTCAGAATCTCTTTTGATGTTTTCTACAAATATTCGCTGACGCTCATCATTTAATTTTGCATAGGGTGCAACCCAAATTACCCTTGAAAAAACATCTTTACCCAAAACTTCTTGTGTAATAGAAACTAGATTGGAGTGGTCGGAAGCCAACTTATTTTCTATTTCTATTATTGAACGAGTA
>JAAFJZ010000070.1 GCA_013298205.1 Cytophagales bacterium | reverse complement strand
TCTTTTCTCACCATCCACCTCAAAAACATATTCAATCTTTTACAAGCTGAGCTATTTTGTGGACTAGAAATATGTTTTTGTGTACGTTTGGGGAAATCGGGTAACGAAAAAAAGTATTGATTAAAGTGAATAAGGCAGGATTCTGTGTTTGAAAAATTGCTTTCAGAAAATCTTTTTGGAATAAAAGCATCTTCTAAAGAGTTGAAATTTTGGTAAATATTTCTGAGTGATTCTATAAAATATAGTGTATCTGTACCATTAAACGTGCGGTGTTTGAAATCTAAAAAAGGCTTCAAATCGCTTGTTTTGTGCTCTGTTATGAATTTATAAGGCTCGTTACCCATCAATTGTAAAAGTAAATTTGATTTGGAAATAATTGTTTTTCTTAATCCCCAAGAAAGCATGGCAACCCATAAACCCATGATTTCTATATCTTGTTTTTGGGAAAATAAATGTGGTATAGAAATGGGGTCATCTTTTATAAAATCTTTCTGGTTATACTTTTCATAATAATGATTAAGCATTTGAATTAATTCTACTTTAATTGTCATTTCATTTTTTTGTAAAGTGTAAAAAAGAGTAAACAAAAAGTAATTATTTGATTTTGAGTTCAAAAAAAAACTTATTATCTCAATAAATATTGTTTTTTATAAAATTTTACCTAAATTTATAACGTATATTTCTTAACCTATTAAAAATGTCTATAAAAGTAGCTATTCACCACCAAACCAAATACGAATATGATAAAGAGATTACAATATTCCCACATATATTTAGACTTAAACCTGCGCCACACAGTCGCACACCAATTTTAGCTTATTCATTTAAAATTTTACCCGAAAATCACTTTATCAATTGGCAACAAGATCCGTTTGGAAATTACCAAGCTAGGGTTTCGTTTCCAGAAAAAACTAAGTTTTTACAGATAGATGTAGAAGTAATAGCCGAAATGGTAGCCATCAATCCATTTGATTTTTTTATAGAAAAATATGCAGATAATTTTCCTTTTGAATATGATGAAATATTAAAAAAAGAGCTTGTTCCATATTTGGAAATCTCTGAAAAAGGTGCGCATCTTTTAAAACTTGTTTCGGAAATATCGAGAGAATCTATTCGTATGGTGGATTTTTTGGTAGCACTCAACCAAAAAGTATCACAACTGATAAATTATAATATCAGAATGGAACCAGGTGTACAGACTTGTGAAGAAACTTTAGAACGAAAAAATGGCTCATGTAGAGATACAGCTTGGCTTTTGGTGCAAATTTTTAGACATTTGGGCTTGGCGGCTCGCTTTGTTTCTGGTTATTTAATACAACTGAAAGCAGATCAAAAAGCTCTTGATGGTCCTTCAGGAACTGAAATTGATTTTACAGATTTACATGCTTGGGCGGAAGTGTATGTACCTGGTGCAGGTTGGATAGGACTTGATGGAACTTCAGGACTTTTTACAGGCGAAGGTCATATTCCGCTATCTTGTACGCCATTTCCAGCAAGTGCAGCTCCCGTTACTGGGGCAACTGAAAAAGTAGATTCTTGCAAATTTTCATTTAAAAATGAAGTAATCCGAATTCATGAAGACCCAAGGGTTACCAAGCCTTATTCTGATGAACAATGGGCAGCAATATATGCGCTAGGTCAAAAAGTAGATGAAGATTTAGAAAAAGGTGATGTAAGACTTACCATGGGTGGCGAGCCTACATTTGTTTCTATTGATGATATGGAATCTGAGCAATGGAACACCTCTGCGGATGGTACACATAAAAGAGAGCGAGCCAACGAATTGATTCAAAACTTGAGGAAATTTTTTGGCAAACAGGGTTTAATACATTTTGGGCAAGGGAAATGGTATCCTGGAGAACCCATACCTCGTTGGGCACTTTCTTTGTATTGGAGAAATGATAATTTGCCACTTTGGAAAGATAATAATTTATTAGCCGATTTATCAAAAGATTATAAACTAGGTTACAAAGAAGCCAATCTTTTTGGAAAAGAGTTAAGCAAATATTTAGGAGTTAATCCTGATAATCTTTGTACAGGATATGAAGATGCTTTTTATTTTATGTGGGAGGAAGGGAAATTACCAGTCAATATAGATCCTATTGATTCTAATCTTAAAAATTCATTAGAAAGAAAAACATTATTAGAGCATTTAGATAAAGGTTTAAGCACGCCAACAGGTTATGTTTTGCCTATGCAATGGAACCATAGCGATGGTGGATGGATAAGCTGCAAGTGGATTTTTAGAAGGAATTACATGTTTTTAGTTCCAGGAAACTCACCTATGGGTTTAAGGTTGCCTTTAGAGTCTTTGCCGATTACCGATCCTGCTAAAAAAGAAAAGCCTGTAGAAAGAAGTTCTTTTGATTTTTTAGAAGAACTAAAAGATTATACAAAATCAGTTAGCGAACGTTATGATTTGCCTTATTCTACTGCTGTTTCAAAAGATTTTGAGAGCGGAAAGAAATACAAAGAAATACCCAAAACGGATGCAGAAGGCAATGTAATTGTAGAAAAAGCCAAAGAAAAGCCAGATGAAGTAAAACTTACAGAAGAAATTTTTACAGTTCGTACAGCCTTAACCATTGAGCCAAGAGAAGGTAAAATTTATATATTCTTTCCACCTCTTACGCATCTTGAGCATTATCTAGACTTGCTTGCTTCAGTAGAAGCTACAGCTGAGAAGTTAAAAATACCAGTGATTATTGAAGGATACGAAGCCCCAAAAGATAGCAGGATAAGCAAAATGATGGTAACGCCTGACCCTGGTGTAATAGAAGTAAATATCCATCCATCCAAAACATGGAAAGATTTAGTAGAAAGGTATGATGTGCTTTTTGAGCAAGCTCGTCTTTCAAGATTGGGTTCTGAAAAATTCATGCTAGATGGAAAACATACAGGAACTGGAGGCGGAAATCATATCACTATCGGAGGTGTTACTCCACAAGACAGCCCTATATTACGCAAACCACATTTGCTTAGAAGTTTGATAACCTATTGGCAGCATCACCCTGGATTGTCGTATTTGTTTTCAACCGCATTTGTTGGTCCTACTTCTCAAAGTCCAAGGGTTGATGAAGGTCGACCAGAAATGCTTTATGAGCTAGAAATCGCATTTGATCAAATACCAGAAGGAGATGAAGAAGTTCCATTTTGGCTTGTTGATAGAATTTTTAGAAATTTATTGATTGATATTACAGGAAATACACATCGTTCAGAGTTTTGCATAGACAAATTGTACTCGCCCAATTCGTCCACAGGTAGACTAGGTATTTTGGAATTTAGGGCTTTTGATATGCCTCCCAACAAACAAATGTGTGTTTTGCAATTACTTTTGATACGTAGTTTGATTGCTATGTTTTGGAATAAACCCTATAAAAAACCACTCATTCGTTGGGGAACGGAGTTATATGACAAGTTTATGCTCGGGCATTATGTGAAAGAAGATTTGAAAGAAGTAGTAGCAGATTTGAATGAAGCAGGCTACCCTTTTCAACTTTCTTGGTTAGAGCCATTTTTTGAGTTTAGGTTTCCTTTACTTGGAAAAGTTCAAGTAGGAGCTATTCAGTTGGATATAAAATTTGCCATCGAGCCATGGCATGTACTAGGAGAGGAGATGTCAAATTCAGGAACAGCTCGATTTGTGGATTCAAGTATGGAAAGAGTAGAGCTTAAAATATCAGGAATGACAGAAAGTCGCCACGTGATTACTTGCAATGGAGCGAGAATACCTTTTCGTTCTACGGGTACAGCAGGAGAATTTATAGCAGGAATCAAGTACCGTGCTTGGCAACCCCCATCTGCATTACACCCCAATATTGGAGTAGATACTCCTTTGGTTTTTGATGTAATTGACACTTGGAACGGAAAATCTATAGGTGGTTGCACTTATTATGTAGCTCATCCTGGAGGTAGAAGTTATGACACCTTTCCTGTAAATGCCAATGAAGCTGAAGGAAGAAGGATTAGCCGTTTTTGGAACCATGGCCATACCCAAGAAACGCTTAGACCCGCTCCTTATTTAGGAACTGTGCAAAGATTTGTAGCAGAACATACACCTATTCCTGTCTATGATTTGCCACCAGTAAAAGTAAATCCAGAGTACCCAAGTACATTGGATTTAAGAAAATTGTGGGTTCAAAGTTAAAAGTGGATTTAGTAATTTCTAAAGCACAATAATTAATATAATAAGCTTAAAGTCTTAATAAAATGCTTGTATTGCTTAATTGTGATTCAAGCATTTTTTTTAGAAATAGCTATAATTAATACATGAGAGTATTTTAGTCAAAAAATGAGTTACAGTACAGGTATTAGAAATATACATTAAAATATTTGCATTAGAAAAATGAAAAAATTAATTATTTTGTCACTTTTTTTATTAGAAATTCATTTTTTTCTTCAAGCACAAGACACTAAATTGTTTAAAGATTCTACGTTATTAAAAAATAATAAAGAAAAAAATAACAAAAAATATGAATTTAATGCTTGGAAAAAAATAATTATTGATACCAAATCAAATTTGAATTCAGATAAATATTCTCAAAATAGGCATTTTTTTTATCAAAAACTAAAGAAAATGGGTTGAATATCATTTGGCAAGATTCAAAAACTAAAAAAATTTATTTGAATGTTTTGCAAAAAAATTTTTCTGTAAAAAGCGCGATTCAATTAAGTATTCCTATAAATACAAAAATTTTAGCCGCAACAAATGATGAAGAAGACAATATTTATGCAGTAGTTTTTATCGAATCGAGAAATAATAAAGATTTTATTACACTTTGCAAATTATCAAATAATGGAGTTTTAATAGCACAAAAAAAACATAGTTCAGATCCAAAGGATTTAAATATTTATAAAATAGAAAATTACGCAGGAGCATTGGTTTATAATAGTGGAGTTCTGGGTTTTTTTATGGCACGAACTATGAATAAAAGCAATGATGGTTTAAATCATCAAGGTGGAATTGGGGTTACTTTTGATGCTAATTCATTGAATATTATTTCAAATACTGGTCAAACTTCTGGTCATTCTTTCGATAATTATTTAACAAAAAATGAAGCTGGAGATTTTATTGGCATAGATTTGGGCGATAATTATCCACGAGGTATTAATTTGCACAGAATGACTAGAAAAAGTAGGGAATCTAGGCTGGTCTATACTTTTAAAACTGAACATGGAGAAACTGCTAATGGTTATGGTAAGATTTATCCTAAATATAAAGAAATAAGTACTTATTCAAAATCTTTTTATCAATGGTCTAATGACAATGAAACTTATACTGAATTAGGAGGTTTGGTAGAAGTAAGTGACGGGTATTTAATAATATTCTCTGGTGAGCATGATGAAAAAGGTAGATCATTGAATAATAAAAGAATAGGAGACAACTTAGACTCTCGAAATTTGGGATTTGTGAAAGTATCTAAAGAGTTTTATGATAATAAAAAATGCCCATTTTACTCTTATAATCATATTATCTCTAAAGGTATCAATGAAAATGGTGGTTTTTTTTCTTTTGGTGGAGATTGGACTAAACAAAAAAATATAGGAGTAAATTGGCTTACAGACTATAAAAGTAGAGAAAAAGAAAATGTACGCAATATTAAAATACAAAAATTGCCCAATGAAAATATTTTGATACTTTGGTTGGTTACTGATGGAAATTATACAAGTGAATCGACTGTAACTATGCTAATGAGTATAGATAAAAATGGAAAAATAATTCAAAGTCCTATACTTATTTTAGATGATATTGATTTGAATCGAAGAGATGAAATAATTTTAATTGATAATACAATATTTTCTGTGCAAGGCAAAGACAATTTTTTACAAATTAATTTCTTAGAATTAGAATAAAAATCTATTTTAAAATATCAAAAACAACAATCAAATTTTTATCAATATTAAAATGACTCAATAATTCTTATTTTGCAATGAAATTTCATCTCGAAAATTCACTTTTTTTCTCTTTTCAATAAACCCTATGGAAATATACAGTAATAAATTTTGGTTAAAAATATTCTTAGTTATTGTTTCTGTAGCTATCGGTTTGGGGTCATTGATTTATACTCAAAATTTGGTAAATATTTTGGCTGAAAGAGAAGAAAAATTAATAGATTTATATGCAAAAGGATTACAGCAAATTGCCATTCAAGAAGGAAACGAAGAAAGTATTACTTTTTTGTTTCAAGAAATTATTAAAGCCAATAGTTCTATTCCTGTCATACTTTCAGATGCCAATTGCAGGCCAATAAGCTATAAAAACATTGACATTCCCAAAGTTAAAAACACACGAGAAAAGGATAATTACCTTTTATCGCAAATAGGATTGATGGAAAAAGATTATAGACCCATTCAAATTCAAATTGCTCCTCAGATTTATAATTACATTTATTACCGACATTCATTTGTTTTAAGTCAATTAAGGTATTACCCTATCATTCAGCTTTCAGTAATTTTTGTGTTTATTTTACTTTCTTATAGTTTGTTTAGTTATTCTCGAAAGGCCGAGCAAAACCGTGTTTGGGTAGGTTTAGCAAAAGAAACAGCCCATCAGTTGGGAACTCCATTAACATCGCTTATGGGTTGGTTAGAAATTTTTCGTACAGATTCGGTTTTAAAAGACCATTTTGCAGTAGCTGAATTAGATAAAGACATTAAAAGATTAAACACTGTTACGGCTAGATTTTCTCAAATCGGTTCTATTCCTAAACTTAAAACAGAAGATTTAACTCCGATAATAAGTGAAATGATAGATTATTTAAGTTTGAGGACATCCACTAAAATCAATTTTTATTTTGAGCCTCCCATGTATATCATGAAATCAAATATTAATAAAGATCTCTTTGGGTGGGTACTTGAAAATTTATTTAAAAATGCTATTGATGCTATGCGTGGAGAAGGCAAAATCAACGTTCAAATGGGTTTAATCAATGAAGAAAAACTCTTTATTGATATCAGTGACAATGGAAAAGGAATACCAAAAACGCAATTAAAAAGGGTGTTTTCACCTGGATTTTCAACTAAAGCAAGAGGATGGGGGTTGGGATTAACGTTAGCCAAAAGAATTATAGAAAGTTACCATAAAGGTAAAATATTTGTATTGAAATCTGAAATCGGTTTGGGAACTACTTTTAGAATTATTCTTACAATTGTAGAATAAAAAGTAATATGAATAACGAATAAAACTTGGTTCAAAATTCAAATCTTCAAAAAAATAATAAACATGAATATTTATGAAATAGCTCAATTTTTTGAAACGAATATTGAAAACACTTTTCATACTGAAGATATTACAGAGCTTCTTATTGATAGTCGTCAATTAATTTTTCCTCGAAATACTTTGTTTTTTGCTTTGAAAACTGGCAAAAATGATGGACACAGTTTTATCTCTCAATTAATAGAAAAAGGTGTAACATTTTTTATTGTAAACCAAAATTATGAGTTTTTGGAATCAAAAGAGCTTCTTTTTATTAAAGTAAGCAATACATTAGAAGCTTTGCAAAAGCTTGCTGCTCAAAAAAGAAGTTTATATTCTTACCCAGTTTTAAGTATTACTGGCAGTAACGCAAAAACCATCGTTAAAGAATGGATTTCACAACTACTTACCCCAGATTATAGCTGGGTAAAAAGTCCCAAAAGTTACAATTCGCAAATTGGTGTCCCACTTTCTGTTTGGCAAATGAACGAAAAACACAATTTTGGGATTTTTGAAGCAGGTATTTCTATGCCTAACGAAATGCAAAACTTACAAAAGATAATCAATCCAGATTATGGCATTTTTACAAATATTGGCACTTCTCATGATGAGTTTTTTGATTCTAAAACGCAGAAAATAAATGAAAAACTATTGCTTTTTATTAATTGTAAACTCATATTTTATTGTAAAGATCAGCTTGAATTAAGTTTAGAAATAGAAAAGTTTGTCAAAAAAAATAATATTAAGACTTACACTTGGTCATTTGAAGATGCAAATTCAGACATTTATTTCTCAAAAAAAGAAATCAGTTCAAAAGGTTTGAAACTCCAATACAAAACCAAAAATGGTTTTGCTGCCGAATGTTATTTTCCTCTTTTAGATTCTGCTTCACTAGAAAATATTTGCCATTGCATAACTATAGCTCAATATTTTAAAGTATCAAGTGAAAGTATTGAGCAAAAAGTAAAAAGCATAAAAAATATTTCTATGAGATTAAGCTTAAAAGAAGCAATTAATGGCTCATATTTAATAGATGACAGCTATAATAATGATTTGGCAGGTCTTAAAGTAGCTCTAAATTTCCTTTCTAGGCAATCATTGTCGTTGCCGAAAGTAGTTATATTATCTGATATTTTAGAAACTTCACTAGAACAAGAAAATATTTCGGCAGAGGTTTTAAAGCTTTGCAAAGAAAATAATATTACCCAAATTATATCAGTAGGAGAGCAAAAAATAAAAATAAAATTTAGCAATGAAGAAACTCTTCATTTTTCTGATACCGAAACCTTGCTCTTATCAAATTGTTTGACAAAACTCCATTCTAAACTAATTTTAGTTAAAGGGGCTAGAAACTTTGGTTTTGAAAGAATAGTTTCTGCACTCGAAAAAAAATCACATGGTACTGTTGCAGAAATCAATTTAGAAGCTTTGATTCATAATTTTAATTTTTTTAGAAACCAATTGCCTAGAAATGTTAAAACGATGGCAATGGTAAAATCTTTATCTTATGGCACAGGGACTTATGAAATCGCAGGGGCTTTAGAATATTATGGAGTAGATTATTTGTGCGTTGCTTACCCAGATGAAGGAATTAATTTAAGAAATGAAGGCATTCAAAAACCTATAATGGTATTTAATGCAGAAGGCGAAAGTGTAGAAAAGCTAAATAAATATAAATTAGAGCCTACTGTTTTTAGTCAAAAAAGCTTAAACTCAATACTCGAAAGTGCAAACAATTCTAATTCTAAAGTGAATATTCATATAGAAATTGATACAGGAATGCATAGATTAGGCTTTTTAGAAGAGGATTTGTATTCAACGATTCCGATTTTTGAAAAAGAGAAAAATGTAATAGTAAAATCAATTTTTTCTCATTTTGCGGCTTCAGAAGATGACCAAATGGATGATTTTACACAAAATCAAATAAACGCTTTATTAAGAATTGCAAATAAATTGGAAAATGTTTTAGGTTATGAAATTATGAAACACATAGCCAATTCATCTGGAATCTCAAGACACAATCAGAGCCATTTAGATATGGTTAGGCTAGGAATAGGATTGTATGGCATTAGTCCAGAAAAAGAAGTTCATTCAAAATTAAAACCTATCATTACTTTAAGTACCAGAATCGCTCAAATTAAAATAATAAACGAAAATGAAGGCGTAGGTTATAACTTATCACAAAAAACAAAAAACAAAACTAAACTAGGTATTGTTGAAATTGGCTACGGAGATGGATTGTCTAGATTTTTAGGAAATGGGAATGGGCGTTTTTGGGTAGGAAATCAAATTGTACCGACAGTTGGGAAAATTTGTATGGATATGTGCATGATTGATCTAACTGAAACCGATGCTCAGGAAGGAGATCGAGTAGAGATTTTTGGAGTAAATAATTCTATTTTACTTATAGCTGAGCAATCTAGAACCATCCCTTACGAAATACTTACATCTATAAGTCAAAGAGTAAAAAGAACTTTTATCAGTGAATAGTTAATGATTTAATCCTAAGTTCATAAACATTATCCATTGTTTTATAGTGGATTCTGAGATGTTAAAAAGCAAA